>JBDRTC010000121.1:0-6129 GCA_043824335.1 Planctomycetota bacterium
CCCACGGACCCGCCGTCGAGCCCCAGGTCGTCCAGCAGGGTCGATTCGCCCAGCGACTCCACCGCGAAATTGCCGCCGCCGGAGGTCAAGTCGGTGAGGATGAGCCGGTCGCCGACGGGGGCGATTTCCGCCTTCAACTTGTCGGGCGCTGCAGCGTTGATCGCTTCCAGGAGTTCGCCGAGGGTGGTTTCCTCGTCTACTTGAGAGCCGCCGGGGATGATCGGCGAGAGGTCGATCGTGCCCGAGGTGCCGTCGCGAAGCTCGTATCCGATGTCATCGAGGACCCGGTCGGCAAACACGCCGCTGCCATCGTTCAACAGGTCGAGCTCCAGGTCGTCGGTCAACCAGAAAATGTCCTGGCCATCGGCCGTGTCCTGGGCGACGTCGATCCCGCCCAGCCCCAGGGAGGCCGCGGTGCCGCCGCCGCCGA
The DNA here is from genome assembly GCA_043824335.1 of Planctomycetota bacterium. GTDB lineage: Bacteria > Planctomycetota > Planctomycetia > Pirellulales > Thermoguttaceae > JBDRTC01. Next base: position 431 of record JBDRTC010000121.1, read on the forward strand.
CCTCCAGCACTTTGAGATTCGACACGGTCTGCCCGGTCTGGTCGGTCAGCCGGATGCGGTCGCCCTGGGCGGTGGCAGTGACGTTGATCACGGTGTTCGAGTTGACGGCTTCCAGCACGTCGTCGACGGTCTGGACGATCGACAGGTCGATCTCGGCGCTGGCACCACTGCGGTCGACGATGCGGATCGCCCCCCGGGCCACCCCCTGGCCCCCGCGGAGCGCGTCCAGCTCGGCGCTGCGCTCAACGTGGTCGCCGAAACGGAAGGCGAGCGTGCCGCCGCCGAGCGCGGCGGTGTCGGTCTTGAACCCCGAACTGAGAAGCTGGTGACTCTGAACGAGTCGCAGGGGCGTGAACTGGTAGGTCCCCTTCGGCGGGTCGCCGGTGACCGTCGCGGAGAGGACGCTTTCGTTGCTGCTCCGGGCGATCCGCTGGTCGTAGAGGTTTTCCTTGCCGAGGTTGGTGGCCATGTACTGCACGCTGACCAAGAGCGCCGAGAGTCCCGTCAGCGCGACTTGCTCTTGTTTGACGGCGTCGTTTCGCTGGATCACCAGGTCGCGCGGCCGCGCGGCCAATTGCATCAGCTTCTCGACCGTATCCCCGATCGGGATTCCGGTGATCAGACCGATGTTGGTTTGGATTCGTCCCATGGGCACACGGCGCGCAGCGGTAGTGCAAGAAACCTAGCCCCTCGTATTGAACGAGGATCGACCGGTAGAGTGGGAAAAGATTAGCAATTCTTCGCGTTGCGCGGGCGTGGGGGAACCCAAGCGAAAAGAACGGCCCGCCTCGAATCTCGAGGCGGGCCGTGTGGTTGTCGTTCGAGCAAGCTCGCGATCCCTATCCTTACCGCAGCAGGGCGAGCACGTTTTGCGGATTGCTGTTGGCGACGGACAACACCGACATGCCGGACTGCACCAGGATCTGGGCCCGGGTGAGTGCGGCGGTCTCGGCGGCGAAGTCGGCGTCGCGGATCGAACTCTCCGCGTCGGTCAGGTTCACCAAGGTGTCGTTCAGGGCGGCGATGTTGGGATCGAGCGTCGTCTTCTGGAAGGCACCCAATCGACCGCGGAGCGAGGTGACTTTGCTGATCACCTGTTCCACGATTGACGCGGCCAAGGTGGTGGAAGTGGTCAACGCGGCCGACTGGCCGGAACCCAACTCGTAGAGCCGTCCCGACACGCCGCGGAGTTGGGCGGCATTGACGCCTTGGATTCCCAGCCGGGCCTGCTGGGTCGAGACGACGTCGGGACCGAGTTGGAACAACGCCCCGCCGCTGTCGATCGTGAAGCTGATCGTCTTCTCCACGCCGGCGCCGATCGTGGCCTCTATGTCCAGCATGGCCGTGCTGAGCGTCAGCGTGTTTCCCTTGCCCAAGGTCGAGGAGCCGTTGACCGACGCGTTGATGTCGGTTCCCGTGTCGCGGGTACCGGCGACTGTGTCCACCTTGAGGCCCGACGCGAACGTGCCGCTACCGCCCTCGCTGACGACGTCCACGTCGATCAGCGCGGCCGAGCCGTAGTTGCTCGACTGGAGCACGAGCGTCCCTGAAGTGTCAGTGCCCGTGCCGTCGGCGACCGAGGCGACCATGCCGAGCGTGTCGGAGATGGCGTTCACGGCCGAGGCGATCTGGGCCATCGAGGTTAACGCCTCGAAGTTGAGGAACTCCGAGCCGGTTTCCCCGGTCAACTGGACAACCAGGCTGTCCAACAACACGCCGCCGCCGGAGCCGGCCGTGTCGCCGGTTGGGCTGGTGAATGTGGTAATGCCGCTGTAGACAGAGATGGCCGAGGCGCCTACCGCACCGGCCGTGCCCGTCAATTCAGCGACGGCGTTGGTTGCAGCTTCGACGGCGGTGATGATGGCCGCCATCGTGTGTTCCGCGTTCTCCTGCATCGTGATAACGAGCGTGCTCCGGTCGGTCAGGTCGGTCCACACGGCCGACACGCCCGCAGCGGCGCTGGTCGCGAAGCTGATATCCATGTTGTTGTACGCGGTGCCCTCGAAGCCGGTATCGGCACTGATGTTGAGCGTGTTGGCGGCCATCGCCGTGCTTGCCAAGTTCTCTCCGGCCACAATAGCGCCGGCGGTTCCCTCCTCGGCGTGGATCAAGGCACCGATGGTGCCATGGGCGTTAATCGCCGTGGCAAGTGCACCAACGGTGGTCAGACCGGTTGCAGCATGGGTATCGACGGTGAGCGTGATCGTTCCGCCGGCTTCGACCATCGTGGTTTGATCGCCGGCGGCGATGTCATCCGCCAAATTCATCACGATGTTATACTGCGTTCCGGTCTCCGAATAGAGATTCAGTACGCCACCGCTCCCAGCGAAGGTGTTTGCCAAGCTGTTTCCGAACGTCAGCGTGTCGTTGGCCAGGGTATCGGCGGTGGAGCCGTCCATCTTGATCTCCGCCTTGGTGGCGGCGGTATCGACGCGGATGTCGACGTTCATGGAGCCGCTGGCGCCCAGGTTGGCCTGCGAGATCTCCATGTCGGTGATGTCGCTGAAGTTGGTGCCGGCCGTGGTCTGGAAGTCGAGGCTTCCGTCGAGCAGCTTCCGGCCTTGGAAGGCGGTCATTTGGGCGATTCGGTTGATCGCTTCCAGGGAGGAGTCGATCTGCAACTGGTTCGCCGCAATTTGATCGTCGCTCAGGGCCCCCGTGTTCGCCGCTTCGGTGACGAGGCCGCGGACGTCGTTCAACAGGGCGGAGACCTGACCCAGGGCACTGTCGGCCGTGGCGATCACCTGGTTGGCCCGTTCGCTGTTGGTAATCGCCCGCCCCGTGGCCGTAATGTCGGCGCGAAGCATCTCGCTGGCAACCAAGCCGGCCGGATCGTCCTTGCCGACATTGATGCGCAAGCCGCTGCTCAACCGGGTCAACGACTGCGTCAACGCGCCCTGCGACTTCGCTAGAGATTTCTGCGCACTCAATGCACTTACGTTCGTGTTAATTCGGGTCATGCCAGACACCTTTCAAATTGGGAAGAAATTACGTCCAAGCCTGACCGGAACTTGGGGAGACAGCGAATCCGGGCCAGCTTGTCTGTTCGCCGCCGAGGGAAACGGGATCCCGAGCGCAGCTCGCAGCACTTTGTTGAGTTTGTGCGGTTTTCGGCTGCGCGGTTTCGCGAGAGTAGGCCTCTGCTTTCGCTTGCCGAGCAGTCGTCCGTGCAATCGCGGCACGGAAGCGCGTCTATGGAGCCTTATCGGGTTGTTAATATGGGCACTTTAGGAAAAATGGAGCTTTTGTGGTTTTGTGATCTTTCGCTCCTGTCGATCCTTCTCGGCATCGGCGGACGATTGGGAAAAGCGAAAGGCCCCGCAAACAGCTCGTGGGCGTTTGCGGAGCCCGTACAATCGAAATCATCGGCGCAGAGTGAATTCGACGGATGAATCATCCGCCGGGGGGGCCGCCCGAGGTGGTGGTTCTTTCCCGTCCTAACTGGTGAGTGTCCTTTGGCTCGAGCCGGCTGGCTCGCAGGTTCTCGCGCTGGATCGCCTCGTAGACCTCGCGGCGATGCACCGGGATTTCCGTGGGAGCCTCGATGCCCAGGCGGACCTTGTCGCCGCGGATGTCGACGATCGTCACCACCACGTCGTCACCGATGATGATGCTTTGGTCGCGTTGTCGGGACAAGACGAGCATTGAGGACACCTTCCTTTTTTCCCGAAATCCGCCGCCCAAAGCGACTCGCATTTCGTCTGTGTGGGATTTCCGCGATCGTGAGCCGGACGCCTCTTAAGCGCTTCTCTTCAAAGCCGGATGTGCAACTCCGAGTTCGTGCCGCACCGCGAGCGGCCCATTGGTCATCACCTGCCTTGCCAGGCGGCGCTGGAGGTTCACGACGATCGGGGCCTTCAGGTTCAACGTGAAAGACCGCTCCTCGCGGCTGACGATCACGAGCACTCGGGCCGCACGGACGTGTTCGAGCATCAGAGGGACAAGCTCGCGCCGGGCAACCCGCATCTGATAGCTTGGCACGAAACGTCGCGGGCTGACCACGGCCAGGGCGACATCGGCCCGGTCGACGCTCTGCATCCAGGCCACGGCGTCGTTGTTCGCGTCGGCCAGGAGCACCCAGTCGCGGCACTCCTCCAGACCCAATAATCCTTCCGGGAAGCGGATGACGTCGTCCGGCTCTACCTCAACCGGGCCGAACCGCGTGGTGGGAACATCCATGCTCATAAACCCATAGTCACCGGCGGAATGCAACCGTGCGCATTAGGGACTATCGGTTGGGAGAATTACGCCGGACCAGCAAAAACGGCGATTACAGGTAGTCCAGGAGCGATGTCCGCAGGAGTTCGGCGCTCGTTCGCAGCCCCGCCTCCAGGGCGGCTTGCCGGCCGGCCAGGTTGGAGACGACCTCCACGAAATCCGCGTCGTATTGTAACGACAGCGTCTGGCGAAGATCGACTTCTTCGGACTGCAGGCGCTCGGACACGAAGTCCAGTCCCTGCTGTCTGACGCCGAGCTCGGCCCGGGCGAAGTTGGCCACGAGCACGTGGGCGTCGAGCAGGTCGAAGGCCCGTTTGACCGTCGCCTCGTCGTTTTCCTGGAATCCTTGTTGGAGCCTCAATAGGGCGGTGAAGAGGCCTTCCGTCTCCAGGGGGTGGACGTCGACGCCGGTGAGGATCTCCGGTTGCCCGCCCGACAGATTGACGGATTGCCAGGCCGGGTCGGCGTCGGTGAGAGTACCGGCGCCGGTGGAGGCGCCGTCGTTGGTGATGGTAACCAGGGCGGCGACGGCCGGGGTATTGCCCAACTCTGTGATCACGTCGTTCGCAGTCGTGACGCCGTTTTCGATTTCGATGTCGAGGATATTGTTCACGGCGTCGTAAGAGAGAACGGGCACGTTCCCCACGGAAGCCCCGTCGTCGTGGATGTTCAGCACGACTCCGTTATAGTCCCAGCTTTCCGTGGTTGCGGTGATCAGAAGCTCGTTGTTCACGCCGGAGCCGTCGTCCCACACGGCCGCAGCCAGGGCGCCGGGAGTGGGCGGATCACTGGTCGCTTGACCTTCCGGGATGAGCCCCAGATCGGTGGCGGCCCCCCGGGGAAGGCTTTGGGTGACGACCAGCGACTGGACGCCCGAACTCTCGTCGATCAGTTCGATCCCGTTGCCGTACCGGGAAAGCTGGGCCTGGAGCGTACCGCCTCCCGCGGCATTGATCAGGGTCAACACGTCGCCGATCGTCTCTTCGGTCGTTAGATCGATATCCACGACCGTTCCGTCGCTGAGTTGGATCGTCAAGTCAACGCCGTCGTGGAAACTGACGCCGCCTACGCGGTCGCCGGCCTGCAAAAGGCCTCCGTGATTGAGGTCCTCCAGCCGGGTCGCCGCAGTGAACGTTCGCAATCCGAGTTGGGTGGCCGTGGTTCCGCCGTTTTCCCCGATGGCGAAATCGGCGCCGCTCAGGCGCGACCGAACATTGATGCCCGTGGCCGTCTCGTTGATTTCGGCCAGCAGACCGGCGCCGGCGCCGTTGAGTCCGTTGAGCAGGTCCTCGATTGTCGAGGCCGAGGCGAAGCTGATCGTGTACGTGTCGTCTCCGTTGAGGATCTGGAGCCCGGAGTTCTGGTCGAATTCGATTCCGCTTCCCCCACCGGTTTGCCAGGTGGCGGTCGCCGCAATCAGCCCCTGACAGCCGTTTTGCTCGTCGAGCGGATCCAGTCGGGCGGTGAAGGGCAAACCTACG
>JBDRTC010000122.1:0-4409 GCA_043824335.1 Planctomycetota bacterium
CCAAACTTGTTTGGCCATGTCCCGATTTCTCCCATGCCCCGAGACATGCCCACGCAAGCAAGGGCATGGCACCCGACTTCCCGCAATAGAAACCAATGAGCGCAACGGCGGAACTTCCGACGGACGATCGCCGCGGGCTAACGTGACGGGAGAGAAGGGCAGGAGCGCGCCGGAATTATTGCTTGACGAGCTGCACGAAATGGGGACTCTTGCCCGACTTGCCCAGCTCTTCGGCCTTTTTCTCGGCTTCTTCTCGCTGGCTGTACTCGAACAGGGCCACGGGCTTAAGTGACTGACTGAAAACGCCCCAAAAAGCTTTCCGGGGTGCGTCCTTGGCGGCCTTGGCCCGGGTCTTTTTCGCGGTCGTCTTCTTGGCGACGGTTTTTGGGGCCTTCTCCTTCTCCGCGGCCCCTTGCCGTTCGGCGGCCTCGCCCTCTTGCCGCAGCTCCCTTCGATTCAACACTCTGCGGGCCATGCTCTCTCCTAAAAAAAAGGTCGTTCCTCTCCGTGGACACGGGTGATGAATCCAAGCTGACATACGGAGCTCGGACGACGCCCGGGGCCGGGCCGTCAACCCCACTCGCTCATGCCGCAACGGTTTCCGCAGCTTTCAGACATGGCACACGAGCCGGCCTCTTTGGCCGGACACGCCGGCTCGCCCGCGCCGGCCATGTGGGCCGCCGGCACGCTCAATTGCTTGGTCAGCTTGGCCCGCCCGCAGGAGGGGCAGGAAGGCTTTTCGTCGCTCCGCAAGAGCCACTCGAACTGCTGACCGCAGCCGCGGCAGAGGTATTCGTAGATAGGCATTGCCAGAACTCCCCAAAGATCTTCGTCCACGCCGTGACCGACGGCTCCAATTATTCTAGGATACGCTATGGAATCAGGGAAGCTGACCGGGCCCTTTGCACTCGGCTTTCGCCGGATTAGGGCCCCTCGCACGTCGGAGATGCCTCGCATGACGCCTCGCACCATCGACCGGGCCCGATCTCGCCAGCTCGATCGCCGGGCCATGGCGGAGTACGGAATCCCCGGCTTGGTGTTGATGGAGAACGCCGGACGGGGGGTCGCCGACAAGCTCTGCGAGCTGGGCGTCGACGGGCCCGTGGTGATCTGTTGCGGCAAGGGGAACAACGCGGGCGACGGGTTCGTCGTCGCGCGACACTTGGATCTGCGGGGATACGCCGTCAAGGTGCTCGCGTGGGCCGCCGCCGAAGAACTCTCGGGCGATGCGGCCGTGAATTTTCAGATCCTCGGGAAGACGGAAGTCCCAATCGAGTATTTTCCGGCCCGGCACGATCCGGCCCGGTTGGAAGCGCACCTGGCCAGGGCGAGTTGGATCGTCGACGCCCTCTTGGGCACCGGGGCACGCGGAGAACCCCGCGCCCCGCTCGACGCGGTGATCGACCAACTCAACGAATCGCCCGCGCCGAAGCTCGCCGTGGACTTACCCAGCGGCCTGGATTGCGACACCGGCCAGGCGGCCCGCCACACGATTCGCGCCGCGCACACATGCACATTCGTTGCCCCCAAGCCCGGCTTCTTCCAGCCCGGCGCAAAGCAATACACCGGCACGGTCCACGTGCTCGACATCGGTGCCCCGCGAAAACTGGTCGAGGAGATGTTGGTGGGTGAGCCCTGACCGGACACTCTCGGGGGGATCGGACCGGTCACGATGCCGATTCCCCCCGAAAATGAGGAATGTCGCGCACATGACCGATCCTCCCCTAATCCGAGCAGCTTCGCCCGAGACACGTCGACAAGTCCTCGCGCTGGCCTTCAGCCATCTTTCGGCGGAGGACCGCGATGAGCGGACCAGTGCTCTGGTGAGGGGCGTCGAATCAAACGAGACCCTTCTTGACGGGTTACTGGAAGCTCGCCGCGGGGGTAGGCTCGTCGGGGGGATTTTCTCAGAAATCCAGCCGGGAAAGACGGCCGTGGTCTGGCCCCCGCGCCTGGCGCCCGAGGAACCCACCACCACCGGCGACCAACTCCTGGCCGTCATCCTGGAGTTGCTTCACGCAAAGCGGGTCTGCGTGGCGTACACGCTGCTCGAGGCCGGCATGGAGGACGACGCGCCCGTGCTTCGCGCCGGTGGGTTCGGGCCGCTGGCCGACCTGCTCTATCTGGTCAGCACGGAAGAAGGGCTTCCCCGCTCGCGACCGGCGAGTCCGCTGGAGTTTGAAACGTACTCGGCGGCCAATCACGACCGGATGGCCCGGGTGGTCGAGGCCACGTACGACGGCACATGGGATTGTCCGCTACTGAACGGAGTGCGGCAGGCCGACGATATTCTAACGGGGTATCGGGCAACCGGCACCTTTGCCCCCGACCGCTGGTTACTCGTCCGCCACCAGGGAGAGGACGTCGGTTGCCTCCTTCTGGCCGACCACCCGGAGCAAGAGAACTGGGAACTAGTCTACATGGGGTTGGTGCCCGCGGCCCGGGGGAACGGTTGGGGAAAGGAGATCACCCGGCATGCCCAGTGGCTGACTCACCAGGCTCACCGTGCGCGTCTCCTCTTGGCGGTCGATCAAAAGAATGATCCGGCGATCCGAATGTACTGGACGCAGGGATTTCAGGCATGGGACCGAAGGAGCGTGTACTTGCGCGTGTTGTCGTAGTACCACGCTTCACTCAGACTTCCGGGTGGCTGGCGGCTCCAGCGCAGCGAAGCCCCAGGGCGCAGTAAACTGGGGCACCGCTTCGCTTTGCCCCAGGCACCCGCCGCGTGTTGGGTTAGCTGCCGGCCGCCTGCCGAACAGTTTTTCCCCTTCACACGGTTTGCCTTGGAGAAAAAATCCGACCGCTCCGGAGGCCAAAGGTTCCGTTTTTTCGGCCCGTTCCGTGGGCGCGGCGAGGCCACACGAGAATTCTTGCCCGCCGGATCGACCTTCGGGTTTGACAGCACTGCCAGCAAGGCTAAAATCAAGCTCGTCGGGTGACACACTAGAAGGAACCGAGACGGCGTGAGCCGTCGAAGCTCGCGAACCTTTCTCCACCGTTGCCTCGCGTCGTTAGGGCGCGAGAGACCTGAAAAATCAGAAGTGCATTCACGGAGGAGGTGCGCGCGGGGGGCGCATTGGAAGTGGCCAGGGACGATACGGAGATCGTGTCAGCCCTCCGCGCCGCGGTGGCTGGCAAGGTCGGTCAAGAACGATTCGACTTGTGGTTTGGCACGAGCGTCCGGCTCGAAGTCGTTGCGGGCCGGCTGATTGTTTCCGTGCCCAACCCCTTCTTCCAGCAGTGGCTGCGATCGAACTTCTCCCGGCAGATCGAGTTGGCGTGTCTGGAGACGTTGGGCGAGCAGCCGGCGTTGGAGTTCCGCGTCGACAGAGCGCTCCCCACGCCTCGCGCGGCGGCCGCGCCTTCGCCCAACGGCAACGCGGGTTCCGCGACGGCCGAACCGGGTGACTCTCCCGATGCGCCGCCAACCGCGTCCCAGGGCCCTGACGCGTCCGCACGCTCCAATGGCATGAAGCGGCGGCGGTTTGCCGATCTCGAGTCGTTTGCCATGGGCCCCTCGAACCAATTGGCCCGAACGGCCGCCGACTCGGTCGCGCGGCGCCCCGGGGAGCTGTCGCCGCTTTTGGTGTACGGTCCGACCGGCGTGGGCAAGACGCATCTCCTGGAGGGCCTCTGGACCGAGGTCCGCAAGCGTCATCGCCAGTTGACCACGGTCTATCTCTCGGCCGAGCAGTTCACCACCGGATTTCTCCAGGCGCTGCGCGGCAGCGGGCTCCCCGGCTTCCGCCGCAAGTATCGCGGTGTCGACTTGCTGATTCTCGACGACCTGCAATTCTTCCGCGGCAAGCGCTGCACGCAGATCGAGCTATTGTACACGGTCGACACGCTGTTGCGCGACGGGCGGCAATTGGTGTTTGCGGCCGACCGACCGCCAACGGAGCTTGCGGATCTGGGACCCGAGCTGACGACCCGCCTGGCCAGCGGCATGGTCTGCCGGATCGAGCCGCCCGATTACCAGACGCGTCTGGAAATCATCGCCCGCATGGCCCGCCGCCTCGGAATGTCCGTTTCCGACGACGTGCGGCAATACGTCGCCTCGCGGCTGACCTGCCACGCGAGGGAACTGTCAGGGGCCCTTTGCCGACTGCGGGCGACCAGCCAGGCGTTCGCGAAGCCGATCACGCGGGCGCTGGCCGAAGAGTCGCTGGCCGAGATGGTCCGCGCAAGCCGTCCGGCCGTGCGCTTGCCCGACATCGAGAAGGCCATGTGCGAGGCGTTCGGCCTGGAGCCGAACTCGCTCCAGTCGGCCGGCAAGGCAAAATCGGTGAGCCATCCGCGGATGCTGGCCATGTGGCTCGCGCGGAAGTACACGCGAAGCGCCTTAAGTGAGATCAGCCAATACTTCGGCCGCCGCAGCCACACCACGGTCCTCTCCGCCCAAAAGC
>JBDRTC010000123.1:0-3142 GCA_043824335.1 Planctomycetota bacterium
AGGCGAGCACGTTGGCCGCCTTGCAGCCGTCGCTGCATTTGTCCGCCGCTTCCCGGCCCGTCGGCCCGTGGAGCCCAGCGGCGCACTACCACTCAATCGCCGGGGCCCCGGCCCATCGAAGCAAGAAGTTCATCACGGCAGTCCTCTCTCGTCAGCAAGCGATTTGGCGAAGGGGGAATGGGCCGTCAGGCTTTCCCCAATTCGTCGCGGTGGGCCCAAACTTTCTCGAACGCCTTGACGTATTGCTCCACCAACTCGGGCACCTGGGACGTGAAATAGGGGAGCGGCATCGCCGTGGCGTTGGCCTTCTCCGAGCCGGGAAGTTCCGGAAGCACCGGCTTGTGGTGCCACCACTTGGCCTCCTTGTAGAGGTCGCACTTGTGCTGGAGCCGGTAGCTGGACTGGCTGGTGTTCACCCCTTCGGCCACCAGCGCTTTCACCGCGGCAGCCCGCGACATGCCGGCCTCGGCCTCGTCGATGAAGAGCATGTTCCAGGCATAGTGGAGCCGCTTCATGTCGTCCCGCCCGTAGGTCTGCTCGTAGAGGCCCGGCAATTGCAGAATGCGGTCGTTGAGGCCGCGGACCTGGGCGGCCCCTTCGGCGTTGCGCTGGTCGAGCCCCTTGAGTTGGCATCGGGCCAGGGCGGCGGCCATGGGGTGCATCCGGAACTTGACGCCCAGGCCCGTGCCGTTGTACTTGCGGTATTCACTGTCTTCCGGGAAGCTGGACGGCACCCCGTAGTGGCCGAACGTCGTTGCCCGCTCATAGTCGGCCTGCTCCTGGTACATCCCCATGCCTCCTTCGATGGCGGGTAGCGGCTTGCTGGCCTGGAAGCTAAAAATCCCCATGCGCCCCCAGGTGCTCATCTTCTTTCCTTTCAACTCGGCGCCGTGGGCGTGCGCGGCGTCTTCCAGCACGATCAGCCCTTTCTCGTTGGCCCATTCACAGATGTGGTCCATCTCGCAAGGAAGCCCGATCCAGTGGACGGGGAGCACCGCCTTGGTGTCTTTGGTCAACCGCTTCTTGGCGTCCTCCAGGTCGAAGTTGAGCGTGCGGGGGTTGATGTCGACGAACACGGGCACCAGACCGAACAGCCGCATGGGCACGATCGTGGCAAAGAACGTGTAGCTGGGCACCAGGATCTCGCTTCCCGGGGGAAGATCGAGGGCGAAGAACATCGACGTCAGCGCGCTGGTGCCGTTGCAGTGCGACTTGACGTAGGGCGAGCCCGTGAACTCCTTCCAGTCTTTCTCGAACGCGGCGAGCGGCCCGTAGCCGGGGCTCTGGAGCATCTCGGCCATCGCCCGCCCTTCCGCGTCGCCGTAGAGCGGCCACCGCCAGGCTCCGCTGGCGTTGGGATACGTCACGGCCTTGGGCCCGCCGTTTGCGGCGAGCGTTTCCGCCTTGGCCTTGGCATGCGCGGGCTTTCCCAGCGACAAGCCGGCGGCGGCCAACACGCCGGCCGATTTGAGAAACGTGCGTCGGGAGCCGTGAGACTTTTGTGTATGACTTGTGCGTTGCATCGCCTCTACCTCCAAGAACTGTGGTTTCCCCGAGGACCTGGGCCCAGCCCCTCGCCGGACTCTCCAACTGCCCATCGTAGAGCCGGCTTCCCGGGGATGTCAAGCAATTCCCGGGAATCCGCCCCCAAATCCCGGCATCACACGGCCTTGAACGTGTCGCCGAGCTGCCCGTGGATTGTGTCGAGGATCGACTGCTCCAAACCGGGCTTCAGCCGGGTGGGCCGATCGAAATAGACCATTGCCCCGCCCCCCTCGTAGCCGCCCTCTCGGAGAATCCGCTCGGAAGGGATGTAGCACGGCAGGTCGTTCGAGTAGGCGTTGATCCAGATTCGCTTGCGGTCCAGCTCGCGCTTCAGGCGCAAGGAATAATCGACGACCACCTCGCCGGGGAGGAAGACCATCGCCAGGCTGTCGCCGAACGATAAGGTCTGGATCGGGTAGTCAACTTTCCTTTGCAGGGCTTGGCCGCGATCGAGCCGGGCCAACTGCACCTGGGCGTGGTAGCCGATTGCGCCGCCCTTCTTCACCCGCTCTTCCCACTCGGCCCGCGTGGGCAACGTGTCGAACGGCAGGTCAATGCGCTCGATGCGGCCGACCGGCGCGCCGGCCACCGGCGCCAGCTCGCCCGCGAGCAGGCGGCGCGCCTCGGCCGCGATCTCGGCGCCTTGTTCGGCGGCCACCTCCGGGCGGAAGCCTCGTTCGCCGCAGCCGGGGTTCTGATCGGCGCCGCAGCCGATGGCGACCATGCCGATCGCGCCCGGGTGGTCCTTCTGGATTTGCTCTTGCGCGTAGCCGGCCCAGTCGCCGCTAATCTTATTGTCGCGGAGCGTCACACAGTGGCAGGCGTAGCTGGCGTAGACCGCGCGGAGGCCGCCCGTGAGGTCCTTGACGAACAGCACGGGCAGCTCGTGGTCGACCGGGCCGCCCTTGGTGCGACGGTTGTAAGCGAACCCCGCTTTGCCGACCGCCCAAGACAAGCGGGCCGGCTTGCGATCCTCGAGTGCCGCCAACGCGACCTCGACCAGGCTCTCCGTCAGCTCGCCCGTGTATTGATTGATGTGCTCCTGATGCTCCGGCGGGATCGGCAGGCCGAAGAGCGTGGGGGCCACGTTCGTGAGCATCGGGGCCGTGTGGGTGTGCGAGCAGCTTACGGCAATCTGCTCGCGCCCGATGCCCGCCTTCGCTTTCAGCCGGGCCGCCACCGTTTCGGTGATTTTGCCGGACACGCCGAGGTTATCCGCGGTGATCAGAACGGCGGGCTTCCCGCCGTCGTCGCCGATGGCCATCGCCTTGACCCCGATCCGTTGCGTGACGCCTTCGCTCTCCGTCCGCCGGCCTCCGAACCCGCTCAAGCGAACGGCGTAGTCGGGCGTGACGTCGATCTGGGCCAGGCCGACGGGCGTGGCGTCGGCACGATCCGACCCCAGCGAGTGGGCGGCCATCGCGCCCACAGCGGCGCTACCGGCTACGGCGAGGAAACGTCGTCTGGAGAGGCTGGTCATCCGGGCTCCTTTCGCTATTACGGACGATGAGAGAATTGACCGCTCGGCAGTGCCCAATCTACCGGCCGGCCGGGGGGGGTGTCAAGCGTTAAAGCCGTCCACACCAGCCCGAAGCGC
>JBDRTC010000124.1:0-2127 GCA_043824335.1 Planctomycetota bacterium
ATGACCGCGACAACCAAGTTCCAAAGCCGATTCCCCAACGAAACCCAAACAACCAAAATAAAGCCCTAGCGGGCTTGGGCGCGGACCGTGCGCGCAAAAAATCGCCGGGAGGCCCTTGACACAAAAGGCTCTTTCAGGGAGGGGACACGAACCGATATTGACATACTGGGAAAGATTCAGCAGAGTCCCTGCATGGCTAGATTAGCGAGATTGGCAACAGAGTGAGACCCGACCCCATTGCTCATCCCGGCCGTGCTCCGGTATATGGGGCGGAAACATGGCGACGCAAGCGACGCCATGCCACCCGGAGACGCGGTTTTCCGACCGAGCCTACACCAGCCCCTTGCGCACCGCCCAAACCGCGGCTTGGGTGCGGTCGCTGACGGCGATCTTGCGGAGGATGTTTTGGACGTGCTCCTTGACCGTCTCCACGCTGATCTCCAGCGAGCGGCCGATTTCCTTGTTGCTTAGGCCCAAGGCCACGTGGCGGAGCACCTGGGTTTCCCGCTGGGTCAAGGGGACCTCGTCGTCGTCGATCACCTGGCGGAGCTTCATCGCCGCGGCCACGCGCCGCAGCTCCCCAACCCGCGACGGGGATTCGCCCGCCGCCGCCGCCTGAATCGTAGTGATCAGGTCCTGACTCGAAGATCCCTTGAGCACGTAGTCGCTTGCGCCCAGGGCGACCGATCGGGCGACGTACGTGGGATTGTCGTAGGTCGACAACATGACCACGGCGGAATCGGGCACCTGGGCGCGCAGCTTCTCGAGCGTCGCCAGTCCGTCGCCGTCGGGCATGCGGATGTCCAGGAGGATCACGTCCGGCTTGTGCTTCTCGGCCTCCTTCACGGCCTCCTTTCCGTCGGCCGCCTCGGCCACGATTTCGATGTCTGAGCCGGCCAGCAGGCTGGCCAGCCCCTTGCGGATGACCTCGTGGTCATCGGCGATCAATAATCTTACGCTCATTCGGGGCTCCCAAAAAAATGCCATGCCCCAATTCCATAGCAATCCCCGCGGCTTCAGCGAGCATCCCTGCCCGGGGGCCTTCGCCTCAATCGCGGGACGAGCCGCCTCAACTTGACACCACCCTCGTAGCGGTGCTCACGGAAAGCGGCCGGAATTAGGTGTGCTGGAAAAACCATCAATTGTGGGATTCTAGCACGCGAACGGCTAGGATACAATCCCCTGTTGGTAGTAATTAACCCCCCCAATCAAGCGGGAGATCTGCCAGAAATCGTCCCTATTTGAGGGAAGAACGCCCCGATTTATCCCTTTTTGGCGGGCAACCGGCCCCCATCGCACATTACGTCGGTCCCGGTTGGCGAAACACCCCCCTTGCGCGTTGACCGGCCTCAACCCGTAACGTAGATATTTGGCGGCAGCCGGTGCTGTTTCTCCCCGTTTCGCTCCCTCCGACGTGTGGCCGCCAGAGCAAGGTGTAGGCATGAACAAAGGATCACTTCTCCTCGTCGACGATGATCGGCAGGTGCTGGCCTCCATGGCCGACTGGCTTCGGGAACAGGGCTACCAGGTCGACACGGCCGCCGGTTGCACTTCCGCCGCGGAGGCGATCAACCGGAAGCGGTACGACGTGGTCCTGGCCGACCTCCGGCTGGGCGACGGCGACGGGTTCGAGATCCTGGCCCGGTGCCGAAGCGAGCACCCCGGCACCAGCGTCATCATGATCACCGGCTACGGCACGGTCGAGACGGCCATGGAGGCGATCCGGGCCGGGGCATTCGACTTTCTCACCAAGCCGCTGATCGACCAGGAGCTGGAAATGGCGATCGAGCGGGCCCTGAGCCAGCAAAAGGTCATCGAGGAAAACGAGACGCTCAAGGCCCAACTCGACATGCGCTTCGGCATGGAGAACATCGTCGGCCACGACCACCGCATGCTCCGCATCTACGACATGATCGACAGCGTGGCCGACACCAAGGCCACCGTGCTGATCACCGGCGAGAGCGGCACGGGCAAATCGCTGATCGCCCGGGCGATCCATCGCCGCAGCGCCCGTCGCGACAAGCCCTTTGTCGAGGTCGCTTGCGGGGCGTTGCCGGAGACGCTCTTGGAAAGCGAGCTGTTCGGACACACCGCCGGGGCCTTCACCGGGGCCACCGGCGAGAAGAT
>JBDRTC010000125.1:0-8732 GCA_043824335.1 Planctomycetota bacterium
AGGAATATCGAATATCGAACAAGGAATGTTGAAGTGTGAAGAAGGAAGCGCCAAGCGTTCAGTATTCAGTCAACCGTGAAGCTGCCGAGTTACTTCGTCATTCGACATTCCTTGTTCGATATTCGATATTCATTCGCGCGAGCAAATCGGTGGTATATCAATTCTTGGGAGTTGCGTGACGCCACCCCCAGTTCGGAAACTCTGTGTGCCGCTCAGGACCACGGAAGAGGGAAGTGGGGCACGTTTCCAACGTACCCTTGGCACGTTAGAAACGTGCCCCACGCAACCCAGGCGTGAACTGAAATGAAGCAGCAGGCGCCCCCAGGTGATTCGAGCGACGGAAGCCTTCCCGCAGGCACGCTTCCGGACGTGACGCGCGACGTCGATCCGCAGGAGACGGCCGAATGGCTCGAGTCGTTGGACTACGTGATCCAAAGCGGCGGCCGTGGTCGCGCCGCGTTCCTCTTGGAGCGGCTCAAGCAGCGGGCCTTCCGGCGCGGCGTGCCGTTCACGTCCGGCGCGACGACCCCGTATGTCAACACGATCCCCGCCGATCGGGAGCCCGAGTATCCCGGCGACCGGGACATCGAGCGGAGGATCAAGAGCATCATCCGCTGGAACGCGATGGCGATGGTCGTGCGGGCGAACCAGGAGAGCCCCGGGATTGGCGGCCACATCTCGACGTTCGCGTCGGCCGCCACGCTCTATGAAGTGGCGTTCAACCACTTTTTTCGCGGCAAGGAGGGGAGCGAGCCGCCCGACCAGGTTTTTTTCCAGGGCCACGCCGCTCCGGGCATCTACGCCCGGGCGTTCCTCCTGGGCCGGCTGGGCGAGGAGCACCTGAGAAACTTCCGCCGCGAGCTGCAGCCGGAGCCGGGGCTGTCGTCGTACCCGCACCCTTGGCTGATGCGGGATTTTTGGGAGTTTCCCACGGTTTCGATGGGCCTGGGGCCGATCATGGCCATCTACCAGGCGCGGTTCAACCACTACCTGGTCGACCGGCGGATCAAGCCCGACGCCCAGGCGTCGCGCGTCTGGGCCTTCCTGGGCGACGGCGAGACCGACGAGCCGGAATCGCTCGGGGCGATCACCCTGGCCGCGCGCGAGAAGCTCGACAATCTCACGTTCGTCATCAACTGCAACCTGCAGCGTCTCGACGGCCCGGTCCGCGGCAACGGCAAGATCATCCAGGAGTTGGAAGGGGCTTTCCGCGGCGCCGGCTGGAACGTGATCAAGGTGATTTGGGGCTCCGATTGGGACCCCCTCTTGGCGGCCGATCGCGAGGGCCTGCTCGAGCGCCGGATGGGCGAGGTCGTCGACGGCCAGTACCAGAAATACACGGTCTCGCCCGGCAGCTCCATTCGCGAGCACTTTTTCGGCGCCGACCCCCGGCTGAAGGGCCTGGTCGAGCATCTCAGCGACGACGAGCTTCGGCGACTGAGCCGCGGGGGCCACGATCCGGCGAAGGTCTATGCCGCGTACAAGGCGGCCGTCGAGCACGAGGGGGCCCCCACGGTAATCCTGGCCAAGACCGTCAAAGGCTACGGCCTGGGCGAGGCGGGCGAAGGACGCAACGTCACTCATCAGCAGAAGAAGCTTAATCAGGAGGAACTGGTCCGGTTCCGCCGCCGGTTCGATATCCCCATCTCCGACGAGGAGGCGGCCGAAGCCGTCTTCTACAAGCCGCCGCCCGACAGCCCCGAAATGGAGTACCTCGTCGGGCATCGGAAACAGCTCGGCGGCTTCGTGCCGGGCCGGCGATCGCCCACGACCAAGCTCAAGCCGCCGAAATGGGACGAGTTCGCCGAGTTCTTCGCCGGGAGCGAAGGCCGCGAGGTCTCCAGCACGATGGCCTTCGTGCGGCTGTTGGTCCAACTGATGCGCGATAAGAACATGGGCCGCTACGTTGTGCCCATCGTGCCCGACGAAGCCCGCACGTTCGGCATGGAGTCGCTCTTTCGGCAGTTCGGCATCTACTCGCACAGCGGGCAATTGTACGAGCCGGTCGACTCCGACACGTTCCTCTGCTATCGCGAGGCCACCGACGGCCAGATCCTCGAAGAGGGGATCACCGAGGCCGGCTCGATCTCGTCGTTCATCGCCGCCGGCACGGCCCACTCCAGTCACGGCATCAACCTAGTGCCGTTCTTCATCTACTATTCGATGTTCGGCTTGCAGCGCGTTGGCGATCTGATCTGGGCCGCCGGCGACATGCGCTGCCGCGGCTTCCTCATGGGCGGCACGGCGGGGCGGACCACGCTCGCCGGCGAGGGCCTGCAACACCAGGACGGAAACAGCCACCTCTACGCGCTGGCCTACCCGAACCTCCGGGCCTACGACCCCGCCTACGCCTACGAAATGGCGGTCATCGTGCTCGACGGCCTCAGGCGGATGTTCTTCGACGAGGAAGACGTCTTTTACTACATCACCCTGATGAACGAAAACTACGAAATGCCCGTGCTCCCGCTCGGGTCGACCGAGGGCATCTGCCGGGGGATGTACAAGCTTTCCGAGCGCGACCTGGGACCGGATCGGCCCAGGGTCAACCTGTTGGGGAGCGGGGCCATCCTCCGCGAGACGCTTCGGGCACAAGACATCCTCGACCGGGAGTTCGGCGTCGCCAGCAACGTCTACAGCGTGACCAGCTACAAGGCGCTTTACCAGGACGCCCGGGATTGCGAGCGCTCGAACCGGCTCCACCCGCGGGGAGAGCCCCGGGTGGCGTACGTCCGGCAGGTGCTCGGCGCGGAATCGGGCCCGGTGGTGGCGGCGTCGGACTACGTCAGCCCGGTGCCCCTGTCGATCACGCCCTGGGTCGACCGGCCGTACGCCGTGCTGGGGACCGACGGCTTCGGCCGCAGCGACGCCCGCAGGGAACTACGGCGGTTCTTTGAAGTCGACGCGGAAAACATCGTCCTGGCCGCCCTCTGGGAGCTGGCCAAGCAGGAGGAGTTCCCACGCAAGAAGCTCAACGCGGCGATCAAAACACTGGGCCTCGACCCGGAGAAGCCAAACCCGGCCACCGTTTAGCGTGGTGGATTGGAAGCCATGAACATCGAATTCAAACTCCCCGAACTCGGCGAGAACGTGGAAAACGGCGACGTCGTCAAGATCCTCGTCCGCGAGGGCCAGGTGATCGCCGCCAACGACGGGGTCTGCGAGCTGGAGACCGACAAGGCGGTGGTCGAGATCCCCTGCCCCCACGCGGGCAAGATCACCACGATCCACGTGAAGAAGGGCGAAACGGTCCTGGTCGGACAGACGTTGCTGACACTAGAAGCCGCTGAGGAGGAGCCCGCTGGAGGACAACCCATAGCCGAAACACCCGCGGTCGAGGCTCTGTCCGAATCGAGTGCGGCACTGGCCGACAAGCCGCCAGTGGCACCCGAAGCAGGGGCTGCGGCGTCGGTCCAGGGGCCGATTCCGGCGGGACCCGCTGCAAGACGTCTGGCGCGGGAGCTTGGCGTCGACCTCGGCCGGATTTCCGGCACCGGGCAGCGCGGCCGGATCACCCCGGAGGACGTGAAATCGGCCAGCCAAGCCACCCCAGAGGCTGGCATGAGACTACCCGACCGGGCGGTTCCGCCCGGGGAGCCGGGGCGGGACGCCTGGGGACCGATCCGCCGCGAGCGGATGCCCAAAATCCGCCGTACGATCGCCGCCCAGATGCTCAAGTCGGCCACGACGATCCCCCACGTGACCAATTTCGACGACGCCGACGTGACCGACCTGGAAGCGATCCGCAAAAGTGTCCCCCCGGGCTATTTGGGCGAGGACGTGAAGCTCACCGCCATGCCGTTCCTGCTCAGGGCGGTCGCTTTGGCCCTGCGGCAACACCCGACGCTCAACGCCAGCCTCGACGACCAGACCGAAGAAGTCGTCTACAAGCAGTACGTGAACCTGGGAGTAGCGGTCGACACGCCACGGGGCCTGGTCGTGCCCGTGCTGCGGGGCGTCGACCGGATGTCGATCCCCCAGATCGCCCGCCAGTTGCGGTCCCTCGCCCAGCGTGCCCGGGCGGCGGAGTTTGCGATCGAAGAATTGCGTGGCGGCACGTTCACCATCAGCAACCTCGGGGCCGTGGGGGGAAGCTACAGCACGCCGATCATCAACCACCCGGAGGTGGCGATCCTGCTCCTGGGCCGCTCCCGATGGATGCCGGCGGTGCGCGACGCCAAGATCGAGCCGCGACTGTTCATGCCGCTGAGCCTTTCCTACGATCACCGCCTGGTCGACGGCGCCACCGCCGGCCGGTTCCTCAACCAGGTGATCGACTATCTCCAGTCGCCCGGCAAACTGCTGCTGACGGCCGCGGCCGATCCGCAACTCCAGATGGACATCGTGCCGAAGTCGTAGTAGCGGGCGGTCCGTTTGAGATAGGTGCTTTCGCGCCGAATCGCCGACGTGCCGTCGGCGGCTAAACGCAAAGGCCGAGAACCTTATGCGGCACGGGGCCGGCTCTGGCCGTCTGCGGCGACAACCGTCGAGCCGTCGTCTTCGACAAAAGCAGCCGATTCCGTCGTCCACGGGAAGCGGGCCTCGTGGCGTTGCTCCAGGCGATCAATCCGCGCGGCCAGCCAATTGCTCTTTAGGCACGCGGTGGCGACGAGACAACCGATGGCCGCCCCGCAAAGCGTGTCGCTCAAGTAGTGGGCGCCCCCCTCCATCCGCTGGCACGCCACCATCACCGCCAGCGCGGCAAACAGCCAGCGGCCCCGCGGATAAAGCCAGGAGAGCGCCACGGCCAGGCCCACGGCGGTCGCCGTATGGGCGGAGGGAAAGCTCTGCCGGCCGCTCTCGGCGCTTACCAGCGGCAGCCACTGGCCGAACGTGTCTTGGACGGTGCCCTGGAAATCGAACTTGTGGGGTCGGACCCGAACGACGAGCATTTTCACGACATCCGCCGCCAGCCCGGCCCCCAGCGACATCGTCAACACCCGCCAAACCGCGGCGCGACGCCGGGGGTCGAGCACGTAGACCGCCAGCACAATCAAGAGCACTCCTAGCCCGTTGCCGAACGGTTCGCAAACGCCGAAGAGCAGGCCGAAGAACCGCGGGCAATGGTCGTCGACGCACCAGCGGGCCAGCGGACAGTCGACCGCCAGCGCCCCAGCGGCCGCCACCAACAGAAGAAGGGGCAATACGAACGGCCGCCACCGCTTGTCAGCAACAGCAGACCCCAACAAACCCCCGGCCCGAGTCACGGGGGCTTCGGCTGCATGCACGCCTAACGGCCTTCCTGAATTCGCATGTACCGCATTTGCCATGGATGACCTCGGCTTCGCAAACAGCCACCCTTGACGGCCTTTTTTCAGGAGTGTCTTGCCGGCGTGACGGGGGGGGTGGAGAAGAAGGCCGCGGTCTGTTCGCACGCCTCCTATCGGCGCGGGAGGGCCGCGGCTTTAGCCGTTTTGGGAAGATTCGCCGAGAAAGAGAGCCCCGGCTATTGAAGCGCCGCTTCAATTCCTCGGCGCACGTTGGCGTCCGTCTCCACGCCCAGCCGCTCATGGAGGGCCTTCCGTGCGGCGGTTTCGGCGTACCGGCCCAACGCCCACGCGCAAGCGGCCCGTACGAACGGCTCGGGGTCGTTCAGTCCGGTCGCCAGCGCCGCAATCGCCGTGGCAAGTGGCCGATTTCCCAGGGCGATCGCCGCGCTTTGGAGCAGCCCCGGCCGGCGGGATCGCCACAAGGGCGTGTGGCGGAACCGCGCTCGAAACGCCGCCTCGTCGAGTTGGAAAAGCGGGGGCAGGTCGGCGGGGTCCATCTCCGGCGCCGGCCAAAAGACCTCTTCCGCCGTGATCGGCCCGCTGCGATTCCAGGGACAGACCTCCTGGCAGACGTCGCACCCGAACAGCCAGTCTGACTCCGCCTCGCGCAATTCCGGCGGGACGGCATCCCGCAACTCGATCGTCAGGTAGCTGATGCACTTTCGGGCGTCGAGGCAGTAGGGTTCGACGAGGGCCCCGGTCGGACAGGCGTCGAGGCATGCCCGGCACGACCCGCAATGGTCGCCCTCGGCCGGCTCGTCGTAGTCCAACGGCTCGCTGGAAAGCAAGGCGGCCAGAAACGTCCAACTGCCGAACTGCTTGTTCAGGAGAAGCGTGTTTTTTCCGATCCAACCGAGCCCGGCCAGTTGGGCGAACTCTCGCTCCAACAAGGGCGCCGTGTCGACGACTCCCCGCACGCCGGCCCCGGGTTTCAGCCGGCGATGGAAGTCCGCCAGGCTTCGCAGCCGTGAGCGGATCAAGCGGTGGTAATCGCTTCCCCAGGCGTAGCGCGAGACCCGTCCCTGCCCAGGTTGCACCGGGGCCGGTTCGGCCGTTCGGTAGTTCATCGCGAGCATGAGGATGCTTTGGACGCCCTCGATCACGCTAGAAGGGTGCTCGTATGCCTGGGCCCGTTCGGCCAGATAGCCCATGCGGCCCGCGTGGCCCGCGCGAAGCCAGCGGCGAAACCGCTCGATCCGCGGCGGCGGAACCGCCGGGCACGCCCCGGCCAGATCAAATCCCAGGCGGTGGGCTTCCCGTTTCAAGGCGTTCGTCAGCGACGGCGAGGTCATCCGCCCAGGGTTTCTTTCCAACGGGGGGCCATTTACAATGGGAAAGAGAAGCACCCATTTTGGCCGCCCGAGTCATCGCGGAGTAGTAGTCTATGCGACCGTTCCTCGGATTGCTCGTCGGAATCGTCCTCATCATTCCCGCAATGTCAGGCTGTGGCCCCAGCCTGAGTGAAGACGAGTTGGGCACAATGATCTTCGACGCGGGACAGCTCCCCGGCGCGGACAAGCCGTATGAGTTGCCGCCCGCCAGCGCCCCGGCCGCGTCGCCCTCGGCGGAGAGCGGACCGACACACCAGCATTAGTGACCCTTCGACTTCGTTCCCGGCGGTTGGACACTGAATTTCAGCCGGGTTTCTAGCTTGTGCGCCATTACAAACGGATTAGCCTGGAAGATTGAGGAGAATGGGAATTACAGGCGGCTTTTCTTCTTTTGAAAGCAGGTAGCAGCCATGACGAACAAAATCAGAGCTTACGTTGTTTGTGGTCTCTTGGCGGCAGCCATCGGACTGGTCCTGCCCGCAGACGCTCATGCCCAAATGCTATCCCCCTACGGCTCGGCCTATTACTACCATTCCGGGTATCTCCATAGCCCAGACAGGGGGATTCCCTATTTCGCGGCGCATCCACCGGTCTATTACAGCCATATCGTGCCCCGTCCGTACGGCTACAGCCCGTACGCGTACCTTCCGGGGATCGTAACGCCCGGGCACGAGTTGGGCGGGTGCCGGGGTCACTGTGGGGCGTGCCGTCTCGGACCCGGTGGCCGTGGTCTGAGGGCGCATGGCCCCGCCCAAGAGCGTCCCGAGAAGGAGGAGACCGTGAACCCCGCGTCCGGGCCCGATCGGCAGGCCGGCTCAACGCCTTGCTCGCCGCCTCCGGCGGTTCTCATCAACGAGTACGGTGTCAGCCCCGAGGCGAGCCACGCCCGAGATGCCACGGCCATCGCGGCCGACTGACAGACCACCATTTTGGCGGAAATCGCTCTGGACACGGTCGGCAAAAACGCTACTCTACCAATCCCCCGTATAGTAGAGCCGATCTCGGCGCGAATTTCCGGGGGACATTTCGCACGTTCTTCGCGGGTGGAAAGGAGTCTCCCCGATGAGGCGGCTACTTGTCTGGCTGGTTGCGGTGGCTGTGCTGAGCGGCTGCAAAGGGTCTCGCATCGCCGGTCCACTCGACCCGTTCAGCCGCACGCGGATCGAGCCGGCGCGGACCGGGTGGATCATGGGTCAGCCGGCAGCGGACCCCTATTATCCCGGCTCGCCGCAGGCCGCGCCGCCCGGCGCCGCCGGGGCTTCGCAGGCGGCTCAGCCGGGTCCCGCTGCGCCGGCCTCGGGCTCGTGGACGACCCCCTCGCAGACGCCTCCAGCCCAGGGCAATCGCTACGCGCCACCCGGCGGATACAACTACCGGGGTGCGTCTGCCGAGCCTGTCGAGGAACCCCGGTCCCCCGTCGCCACGGTGCCGGGCGATCGCATTACAATTCCCGTAGCCGCCACATCCAGCGCCGTGGCGGCCGCCGGATCGTCGCCCTCGTCTCCTGATTCTGCGACGATCCAACCCGTGAGCAATCCGCTGGCCGGTCAGGAACGGATCGTCCGAACCATCGGGCCACCGCCGAGGGGGTCGGCCGGGTCACGGCATCAGGGGACTCCTCCCGGTCTCCTTCCTGCCGCCGAGGGCGAACCACGCCGGCTCGCCGTGCCGGAAGGGACCATCGACATCATGGACCTGCCCGCCCCCGGACCGGGCAGCCACACACGCCCGCCAACCGCCTCGACCCCAACCCACATCCAACTGGTTTCCGGCACCGAGGAGTTCGGCAGCCGGTCGGCCGCATCCCCCCTGGTGGGCTATAGTGACGTGCAGTCCAGGGAGGGCCCGAGGGTCGACTTGTTTTCTCCCCGGGCCCGCTACGGCCACGATCCTGAGTATGGCTGGCTGAAGGGAAGGCTGGAGTACTCCCAGATCGATCGTCGCTGGAAACTGCGCTACATTCCCATCGACGGGACCACCGACGAGTTCGGCGGCAGCGTGATCCTTTCCAACACCTCGCTCTTGAGCGGGTACGAGCGGGGTCAATTCGTGGAAGTTCACGGCAGCTTGGGCCGTTCCGCCCAGGACAAGACCCCCGGCTACGCTCCCGAATTCGAGGTCCAAGAGATCAAGC
>JBDRTC010000126.1:0-2763 GCA_043824335.1 Planctomycetota bacterium
ACGCTTCGAGGCACGCTGGGCTGGCTGGGGCGCCTGACGCGAGGAAAGATCCAGCGCCACGACGCTCCGCCCACCAGCCGGCTCCCCATGCGCAACGTCGACGGCAGCCCGGCCGACCACGCCCTGCCCGGAACGCCGACCTCGACCGCGCCGGCCGACTCCCGCCTGCGGATTGTTCGCAAGAAGTCCGCTTGAACGTTGTGTGGCGGAACGGGCGGGACGAGCGCTGTCCAATGACGGTTCGCCGCGTGCATCCCCCACCGAGCGCAGTCGGTGGGCGTTTTGGCGCGGACAGATCAGGACCGAGGGAACGTCAGCAGTCAAACGCGTGCGTGCTCAGCGGGAATCGCTCGACCACGCCTTCTGTTGGCCGAGGTCCCGGCCGATCTGCCGCGTTGTTCCAAAGGCTTCCACGCGAAGTTCCACGCGGTCGGCGCCGACTTCGAACTCTTCGGGAAGCGCGGCGGCGACCTGGGGCCGCTCGGTTCCCCGGTAGGGCACGACCAGCGTGAGGAACGCTGCCGGGGCCGACTCGGCATGGCGATAACAAAACGCCTTGCGCGGCTTGCGATGGCCGTAGCTCCAGGCAAACCAGCCTTCCTCCTCTTCCATGGCCACGGGCGCTTGCGGCTCCGACCAGACCAGCACGTTGGCGTCGTCAAAAGCCGTTGTGGCCCAGTGCTCCTGGGTGTTGATCTGGGCGTCGCCGGGGGCGAGTTGGAAGTGGAGATCCAGTGTGCCTGCGGCGTCGCCGATGGCTTCGTCCAGAAGGACAAAGAACGTTTTGTCGACGAACCAGACGGTGCGCCGATGCGTCAGGCCCTCGTAAGACCCGTTCTCGACGACCGCAACGCTGACCTCGGGCGACGCGTGCCAGAGAAGCTCGCGCCCGGCAACGCGCGTGTTCTTGCCGTCGAGGGTCAATGTTTGATGCACCCGCGTCTGCCGGTGCCAGGCGCGGCCCTTGGGGTCGTGCCCGTAGGTGTAATAGCCCGAGTCGGGCATCAGCCAGCGACCGTAGGCGTAAAGCTCGAACGTACCGTTGTCCTGCTGATCGTGTCCGCTGATCCCCCGCGGGGAGCAGTGCAGGGGGAAGTAGACCTGCTCGGGTCCCCAGTCATCGCGCAGAACGTACATGCCCGCGTCGGTAAAGGCGTAGCTGGTCTGATCGGGCAGGTTGCTCCGGTCGAGGTTTGCCCGGGCGGCGTACTTGGGATCGTCGAATAGCCTCGTGGCCTCGACCAATGTTCCGTGAAGCTGCCATCGGGCGCGATCCGGGGAGACGTCGATCGAGCGCGAGGCGTCGCCGAACATCGGGCCGGCCAGCTCGGGCGTGGCGATGGCGAAGAGGTAGTCGTACATCTTGCGGACGCGCTCCCGATAATCCTCCGAAGCGCCGACGCCCAGCGACTCCGCCCGCTCCATGATGTCGACCGCGTCGCGGAGCACGGCCACGTTGTAGCCGAACGACCACTCCCGCTGCACGCCGTCCGGAGTGGTTTGGGCCAAGAAATTCTCCCGGGTGCGCTCCAGCGCCAGCTCCATCCAGCGGCGCGAATCGCGGAACTCGGGAAACGTCGACGCCACGTTGACAAACCCCCGCTGCTCGAACACGGCCTTGTTGTGGACCACGCCCATGGGGAGCTTTTCCGTCTTCACCTGATGGTCGTGGAGGCTGGCCAGCAGAACGCCCAGAAACTCCGGCGTAAAGGCTTCGCCGTGTACCAGGACCGGGAAGACCTTCGAGAGGTTGTCGGCGCGGATCCCGGTCTGGATGTCGAGCCAGGCGAACCCGCGCCAACTGGTGTAGACGGGATGGGTTTTCTTGCGATTTTCCAGCGGGTGTTTGGCGATCCAGTCGGTGGTGAGCTCGACGAACGCCCTGGCGTACTTCTCGTCCCGCGTTGCCCGATAGGCCTCGGCCAGGGGCGGCGCCCAATAGAACCGGTAGACGGCGGCCACCCACTCGATATCGCCCCGCGGGTCCCACTCCCAGTCGATCTCGGGTCCGTAGTCGGCCGGCTCGTACGGGCCCCACTGGAAAACGTGATCGGCAATCCGGTCGGCAACCGCGAACTCCCCGGCGGCCGAGCCTTGAGCAACCTTCGGAAGCGGATACTTCTCCCGATAGTAAGCCAAGATCGCCGCCAGTGCCCCGGTCCGGTCGCCCGCTTCCGCTTTGGAGCGGACGGTTTCCAGCCCCGGCTTGCTCAGATCCAAGTAGTCGAGCACCCCTTCCGGGTTCAGCGACCGGAGCTCCTCTTCGGCGCAGAATCCGTTCGACGACGCCGAGGCAAGCCACGGCACGAGCAGCACGATCGTACAACAGCGTTTGAAGGTCATCGGTCGAGTCCTCCTCGAGTAAGTGGCGAATTGTACTCATTCCCACGTTCTGCGGGAACGAGGCGGTCATGCTGAACCCTGAACCCCCGGACCCTGAACCCTCACTTCGCCGGCCAGTTCAGGTGCTCTTCCAAGAACTCGAACGTGCCCTGGCCGTGGATCGTGTGGCCGCCGTCCATCATCCGCTCGGAAAGATCACCCTCCCAGGTGAGCGGCTTGGTGTTGGGCAGGGTGACGGGCCCGTCCGCCGGCGAGGTCGAGGGCCACAGGATCAACAGGATCACGGCAAAACAACGTGTGAGGGACATCGGCAAGGGTCTCCTCCGATCAAGCGGCGGGAGTTGAATCGTTGGTTCGCGTGGCCGGCTCATTGGCGGGCTTTGGTGTAGTGGTGCAGTATCGTGTATGTGTCGGTGGTCG
>JBDRTC010000127.1:0-5940 GCA_043824335.1 Planctomycetota bacterium
TCGTCCTCATCTTCTTCCTCGTCCTCGGGGTCATCATCGTCCTCAAAATCCATTTCCTCCGCTTCGCCGCCGTATACGTCCAGGTAGTGACGTATGAAAGCAGGTATGCAGCTTGCAAGGATCCGCTCGATGTTGATAACCGGCAGGCGGAACTCGGCATAGTGGCGCATTGCTATGTCGTAAACCGCCCGATATACCTCCTCCTCCTCGGGCGTCATTTGTGGTCGCAGGATTTGAGGCTTTCGTTCCGGCCGCTTCTCGTCCATGTCCCGTCGTCTCGTACGAACAACGTGCCGGTTGAGCAGGTTGATCTTGGAGGCCAACCGCTGCGCCCCCACCAGGCCTGCCATGTCCTTAATTCCGTCGTTGCTTACCATGTCCTTCAGCTTCTCGTAAATGTAATTGCCTTTGAAGGAATCTTTGTATTCACACTCCTCCAGAGCATCGAGTATCTTCATGGCTGCTTCTCGGTTGAGCGGCAGTCCTCGACGCAGGAGCTGCTCCAGCATGACGACGATCTTGTTTGTGGATCGCAACAGCTCGAACTCCTCGAACCGCGCGAACAGGTTGCCGTCCAGCATGGACAGCAGGTTGAAAAGGTCCTCCGAGCGGTTGTTGATGGGGGTCGCCGAGAGAAGGAGCAGGTTGTCTGTCAACTCGGCCAAACGGGAGCAGGCTCGGAAGGTCAGGGTGTCGCGGTTGCGCATCAGGTGTGCCTCGTCCGCAATCACGATATTGAGCTTGGCGCCAGATTCGTGAAGGGCGTCGATGACTCTTCGGCCCCGAACGGACTCATACGAGACGATACCCGTGAACGGGGTGTACTGGTTCTGATCCAGTTCCCGCATCTTGGCGAGGAACGCACGTTGCGTCAGGATCGGGAAGTCGAAATTGAACCGGTCAAGCAGTTCGCGACGCCATTTGAGGCGGAGCTTTGCAGGACACACCACGAGGACGCGCTCCAGTTCTTCTCGGGCGTCCAGTTCGATTAGCATGAGACCGGCCTCGATGGTCTTCCCGAGGCCAACCTCGTCCGCCAGCAGCACCCTCCCCTGTGCGGCATCCAGGAACTTCAGCAGCGGCTTGAACTGGTGCGCATAGAACTGCGTCTTGGAGTTGTTGAACGAGTAGATGTAGTTGGAAAGCCCGCCGGACACGCGCAGATACGTCAGGTATTGGCGGCAGGACTCCCGATCTCCGAAGCTGCCGTCCAGGAAGAGATCGCGCACGTCCTCCGTGGCGAGGCAGGCTTCGAGGTCGTCCTCGCCGTAATTCCGAGTGGTCCCGCCGAAATTGACCCGATAACTGTAAGTGCCTGCCATGGGGTGCGGGTCACCTATGACCACACCGCGGTCCGCAGTACGCGAACGGAGGCGAACAGTGTCGCCCTTCTTGAATTTGGGTGGGCGGCGATCCGGGTCAAACTCTACAACTTGATTTTGCATGGGTGTTGAGCGGCCAAGTAGTCGGAAGAGCCGGGACAGTCACCTATGGTTATGCCCGCCTTTGCCGAGATGGAGTGATCGGGGTCAGACTCTAAACCGACATTTCCTGTGTACGCTGACCCTGAAGGCGATCGAGACTCACAATGCTACCCATCTTACCAAGGTGCCCCCTCCGCGTCTAGCACCCGAGCGGATTCTCGCTGCTTCACAGCCGCCCGCATCTGTCGAAGGCGCCGCCTGATAGCCGACGGTGTACACGTTGGCGGCCAGCGGCGCCAGATCGGCGACCAGCCAAAGCATGGCCGACTTGACCGTGCGCGTCGCCGGCCAATACTCGACGTCGGAAAGTTGCACCGGTTCCGGGCCCTCCGGTCCCCGCAACGTCACCGAATCCACGCGGCAGGCGCCTTCCGCCGCCTCGAACGGATAGCTCAGAAGCTCATTCGTCCACCGGCGGCTGACGTGCTCCTTGAGCACGATCTCGTGTTCCCCGGCCGTCCCCGGCCGACACACTCCCGCTACGATGATTACACCAAGCAGTACCACCGCGGTGAGAAGCTGTCCCTCCTCCGCCCGACAAAACCGTGATTCAGTCGTCATCCTCTTGGCCTCCTTTGAGGTCGACACCGGAGCGTTAGGCACTCCTTCCCAACGTACTCAATCCAATCGTCCGATTCAACTCACACTCCGATTTTCTGCTCGCACTCGACGCCAGCCACCCGAGACTATACAATCATTCCCCTGCCCACCTTAGCTCTGCCTCTACGACGGAACACAGGAGGACATGATGTTTGTGACAAGACCAGCCGCTAGGATCTGTGCCTTGGCGTGTGCGGCTGCGATTACCAGCGGAGCGGCCGCCGAGGAGAAGCGTTCGCACGTAGAGATCCGCGGCATCTACGGCGGCGTGCCTCTGGAACTGATCGACCGGGGGAAAACGCTGAAGAGCTACGGCGTCAACGCGGTCTTCATGGGGTCCGGCGGCTTGAGTGCGGAGCGGATACGCCTGCTGAAGGAGCACGGCGCGCGGGTGTTCGCCGAATTCAATACGATGCACGTTGCCGGTTATCTGAAGGATCATCCCGATGCCGCCCCGGTCGGCGTCGACGGCGAGGTCTGTCCCGCGCCCCAGGGGTGGCAGGGCGTCTGCCCCACGCATCCCGGCTATCGCAAGTCCCGCATGGACGCGTTCCGCAAGGTGCTCTCCGACTTCGAGATCGACGGCGTTTGGCTCGACTATCACCACAGCCACGCCAGTTGGGAGCGGGCGGTTCCCGACATGCCCGATACGTGCTTCTGCGAGCGTTGCATCGCTCAGTTCGCGCGGGAGACCGAGACGATTCTGCCCGGCGTGCCGCCGCCCCGGCTCGCCAAACTGTTGCTCGGCGAGTACAAGGACAAATGGGTCCGGTGGCGCTGCGGCGTCTTCACCGATTGGGTCCGCGAGTTCCGATCGATTCTGGACGAGACGCGTCCGAACGCCCTGCTCGGCACGTTCCACTGTCCCTGGACGGATACCGAACGGGGCGGCGCTCTCGGCAACAAACTTGCCATCGACCTGAGAGCGCAGGCGGAGTACGTCGACGTGTTCAGCATCATGCCGTATCACGCCCGATTCGGGCATTCGGCCGATCCGGCGTGGATCTCCCGGCAGACCGCGTGGCTAGGCGGCTATCTTGGCATCCGAGGCGAGCCGGGCGAGCGGCATAGAATCTGGCCCATCGTGCAGCTCGCGGATTGGGGCGAGACCGTGCCCGTCGACCAGGTGCGCCCGGTGCTGGAGCACGGCACGCGTCCTCCCGCCACGGGCGTGATGGTTTTCCACTGGGGCGGGTTGCGCGGGCAGATGGAGAAAGCCGAAGAGATGGGCCGTTTCTACCGCGAGATCGGGCCGTAACGCGCTTCCTGCGGCGCTAGTACCTCATGTCATTTGATCTTGGCAGTTGGGTGCCTGGGGCAAAGCGCAGCGGTGCCCCAGTTCGTGACACCCTGGGGCTTCGCTACGCTCAGCCGCCAGCCACCCACAAATTCAAGTGACACGCGCTACCAGGCAGACAGCTACATCCCCAGGATCGGCCGCAAGACGTCCACCTCCTCTTTGCTCTTCGGCATGATGTGGAGATAAAGCCCGCGGGGGTCGAGTGAATCCATCAAAAGACGCGCTTCGTCTTCGGTGACCGAGCCCCGGATCAACAAGGGGCGGTTCGCGTCTTGCACCATTTTGAAGTATTCGATCATGCCCTCCACGGGGATGTTAAACGGTTCGAGGTTGATCTCGAAGCAGCGAAGCTCGTCGATTTCGAGGAAGGCGTCGAGCATGAACATGGAGGTGCTGTGGAGGTGGATGAAGTTGCAGGCGAACTGCCCGGCGATCATCCGGTCGACCGGCTGCACCAGCTTTCGGTACAGATTGGGGGAGAAAACGGCGGTCGCATCCTCCTGCATTCGGATGATGGGCTCGGGCGCCCAAAGCTGATATTGGGCATCGAAATACCCGCCGTGATACGTGGGAAGACGTTTCCAGGTCTCCTGAAAAAAGTCGACGAACATGTGCCCCAGGTGCATCAATAGCGCGGCGGATTGCTCCGGCTCATCCATCAGGTCGAGGATGCTCTCGCCGTGGCCGCGGAGCAGGGCGTGCAGGTCGGTGGGCCCGAGCTCGGCCCCGTGGCTGACGGGGTAGCGTCCGTCGGCCCGAGCGACGAGCACCTCCGCGAATTCCGTGTATTTCTCAAACCACGGACTCCCACGATCCAGCCGTTTCCCCAAAGCCTCCTCCCACGAGAGCCTTTGCTTCTCTCCCATCACGTTGTCGGGCAGCACCCGAATCTTGCACCCGAGGATGGCCGGAATGAAACACGGAAACGCCACTTGGATGGGACACGCCCCCCGGAGCATGTCGTCTTCCACGTTTTCGCCTTCCCTCAACAGCCGTTCGTAATCGTCGAGCCACTCGTCCGGTTGCAGCATTTCCGGAGTGATGTGGTCGTTCACCTTCCATGCCTTGCAGGCGGAAAAGTATTCCAGAGGATACCACCCGACGAAGGAAAAACCGATCAGGGGGCGGTCCACCTGTTCCCTGCTCCAAAACGCCCTGTATCGATCGATTTTCGCCGGATCATTCCCAAACGGATAACGAGACCCCATTGCCGTGCTCCCGGTGCTCTGTTTTCCACCTTCTGCTGCGATTGTCGATGATGTCGCTTAACGTCGTTGGTGTCAAGCCTGGGACTTTTCTGGCCCGGTGTTGTCAAGAAAAGTCCCGAAAGTCCCGGCCGGCATCTTTCGGCAGGGGGCGCTTCTTGACAACTCCGCTCGTGGGCGTCAGGATCGACGGAAAAGAATACCCGCCCGTCGACATGAAGGACGATGCGCAAGCCGAGGTGACCACGTGTCTTGCCGGCGATTTGGGAGCGGGCCAACCTCCCCTTCCAACACAACGGTTGATCCGTAGGAGGCATTGAAAAGCTCATGTTGACGGTTTTCGTCGTTTCCGACGCCACGGGAAAGACGGCAGAGCGCGTGGTGCGCGCCGCGTTGGTCCAGTTTGAAGACGTGCCCGTGAACGTGATCCGGCGTGAGAACGTCCGCACGCCGCGAGAGGTGCACGCCGTAGTGGAGGAAGCCGCCGGCCAGGATTCCATCGTGGTGCACACACTGGTTTCAGATGGGCTGCGCCGTCGGATGCTTGCAGACTCCCGGCTGCGCGGGGTGGACTCGTTGGACATGTTAGGCCCGGTGCTGGATCGCCTTGCCACCCACCTGAGACTTGCGCCGCACGAGAAGCCCGGGCTGTTCAAGCAGTTGGCGGAGGCCAAGTCAAGAGAGATCGATGCGGTGGCCTTTGCCTTCCATCACGACGACGGACAGAACGCCGAGGAGCTGGATCGCGCCGAGGTCGTCCTCGTCGGTGTATCTCGCACGATGAAGACGCCCACAATGCTTTACCTGGCTTACCGAGGATGGTTCGCCGCGAACGTGCCCCTCATCCCCGGGATCGATCCGCCCCCGGCGCTCGTCTCTCTGCCCGCCGGCCGCATCTTTCATCTCCACATGGACGTCGACCGGTTGCTGAGGTTGCGACGTGTCCGAGCTGAAAATGAAGCCATCCCGTTGGACCCGTACGCGTCCTTGGAGCACGTCAATCGCGAGCTTCACCACGCCCGGCAGGAGTGTTTGAAACGCCGCTGGCGAAGTGTTGATGTTACGGGCAAGTCGGTCGAGGAAGTGTGCCGGGACATCATCGCCCTGCTCCCTGAGGAACGCTCCTCGCGCGGGCCGACAAGCTGATACGCGGTCGCTGTTAACGGCAAATGATACCCGACCGCCGCGGAGATTTCCAGAGAGCGACCTCGCAGCCAACGACCGGGCGTTGACACAAGTACGTCCCACCGAGAGAATGCGGAAAACGTGGGCCGGGAGTGTGCCCGAGCCGGCCGGACTTGGCCGGCTCGGGCACGAATTCCTCCGGACAACAATCTACCGAAAGGAATCA
>JBDRTC010000128.1:0-2691 GCA_043824335.1 Planctomycetota bacterium
GAGCAACCTGGTCCAATCCGTTACGATGATCGCGGCGGGTCATGTGCGACTCCTTGGGGTTGGGGTTTTGGTTTTCCCCAAAGAGAACCGCGCAGGGCCCGCTTTCTCTAAGATCACTTTCCGCAGCCACTGCAAGCACTGATAACAGCCGGCCAGAAAATCCAGCGTGTAATGTTCGCGTGGGCCAGAGTATAACATGTAGCTGCCGGGAAGGACGCACCGTCGACAATTGGAGACGAAACACCATGAACACTCGATTGATACCGCGACGTGTTGGCAGCACGCTAACCATTGCCTTGGTGATCACACTCACTGCGTCTGCGGTTGCCGAGGAGAACCCGGCACGCCAGCGTCGCGTGCTGTACAACTTCGACGGCGACTCGTGCATGTCCACGAAGGCCGGCGGCAAAGGACCGGTGGCGATTACCGTAGATGACGTCAAACGGCTGATCGAGGAAGTCGCCTTTGAGGGAAGCCAGGTCGATGTGGTGCTCGTCTGCATAAATGCGCAAGTGATGTACTATCCGACCAAGGTGGGCACGATGCGCGGTGCGCTGTCGACAGCCGCCGAGCGCGACACGTGGCCCGCATCGGAAAAACAGCGGTTCGAGAATCTCAAAAGGTTCTTCGACGCGGGCGTCGATCCCTACGCCGTCATGCTGGCGGAGACAAAACGGCGTGGGCGCGAGGCGCTGCTGACGTTTCGCGTGAACGACGCCCACGGAAACGACTTCTTGCGGACACAGTTTTGGGTCGATCATCCCGACTGGCGGCTCGTTGGCGGGGCGTTGGATTTCTCATACGACGAAGTCCGCGACTACGTCTTTTGTCTGATCGAAGAGGCTGTGCGGCGCTATGACTGTGACGGAATCGAACTCGACTTCAATCGCTTTCCGACGTTCTTCAAGGGTGGCACGACCGATGAACGTGTGGCCAAGATGAACTCGCTAGTCGAGCGGGTTCGCAAAATGCTTGACGAAGTTGGCGGCCACCGCGGCCAGCGGCTGGTGCTGGCGGTGCGCGTCCCCTCGAACTACGGACGCACGCCGCCCACTCCCGCGTCGTCCCGCGAGATCGGTTGCGATGTGGTAGCGTGGGCCAGGAGCAGCTGGGTCGATTTCGTGACCGTTTCGGAGTTTCTTCACGCGCGCTACGACCTGCCGATCAAGCCGTGGAAGGAGGCGATTCGCAACGTCCCGGCATACGGCGGCATCGAATGTACGGAGGGTGGCTCGAAGGACAAATACTTAACTCCGGAGAAGTACCGCCGTGCCGCGCGTAACCGCTGGCAGGACGGTGCCGATGGCATTTATCTGTTTAACTTCTTCACGACCCGCGAATACGGCGTGGACGCCTGGGAGCCGCCGTTCGAAGTGCTCCGCGAACTGGGTGATCGACCCGCACTGTTGCAGGACGACGCGCAGCATGAATCGATCGCGGTTGAGGCTCGCAAGTTGCTTCCATTCGACTCGCTCCCCTGCGAGCGGATCGCGATTGGCGAACCGGATGACTATAAGCCTTGTATCGCACGGTTGCCGGACGGCGAACTACTGCTGAGCTGCTTTCACCAACACCGACGCGAGGGGAACAAAGTGCTGGAGCAGACCCTGCTGTTTCGCTCGAAAGACGGCGGGCGAACTTGGACCGGGCCTGAGAGGCTCGACTTGCTGGGCCGCGAACCGTATCTCACCGTACTGAGCGACGGCACGATTTTCATGACGGGGCATTTGCTGGCAGCCGACGTGCGGAACCAGTGGGGATACACCACGGGCTTTCTTCACCGGTCGACCGACCGCGGCCGCACGTGGCAGACGATTCGCGCCGAATCAGAAGGCATCAAACCGAACGCCTCGAACCACACGACGCGTAACGTCCTGGAAATGTCCGACGGCACTCTGCTCGTCGGAGTCGACTATGACGGCGGCGACGGGCCATACTTCGTGTGGCGCTCCAAGGATGGCGGAAAGACCTGGGACAAGACTCAGAAGTGCGAGCCAAAAGACTTCAAGAGCGTCTACGGTTTCTTCGGGGGCGAGACCTGGCTGTGGCAGGCCCGCTCCGGCAAGGTGTGGGCCTTCGTGCGAGTTGACAGCAACGAACTACCGATCGCCGGTCGGCCGATCAAGGCCGGCGACGACCAGAGCGATCACTTCATCTTATTCTCATCCGAGGACGAGGGGCGCACGTTCGATCGGATTCGTGACTTCGGCGACTACGGCGAAATGTATATGTCGCTGCTGCGGCTGCGCGACAAACGACTACTGCTCACATTCACGGTCCGCGACCTCAAACCACCGCTGGGCGTGAGAACGTTGCTGGGCGAGGAAACCGACGGCGGATTCGAGTTCGACAGGGCACACGACCGGCTGATGCTCGATGCGGCGACGCCGGTCGGCAAGGATCAAGGTGGCGGGTTTGGTCCCACGATCCAGCTCGCCGACGGCACGCTTGTCACCAGCTATTCCTATCGCGGCGAAGATGGCAAGACCCATGTCGAAGTCGCCCGTTGGCGCCTGCTTCCGAAATAGTCCGGCGGTCCAGATTCCCAAAACGACCCGAAAACGAGATGCGAGTCCGACA
Organism: Planctomycetota bacterium; assembly: GCA_043824335.1. Lineage (GTDB taxonomy): Bacteria > Planctomycetota > Planctomycetia > Pirellulales > Thermoguttaceae > JBDRTC01. The sequence goes on from JBDRTC010000128.1 coordinate 2,581, forward strand.
TTCGGCCTCAGGCTCGAACACCCTCGGGTCGGGGCAACGGGGCGAGCGTTAGCGGACAGGCATCCGTCTCATCGTCACCATACGTTTTGTCGGAATCGGGCTGCAAGAGAG
>JBDRTC010000129.1:0-6424 GCA_043824335.1 Planctomycetota bacterium
GGTCGACGACCCGTGGACGCACGACAAACGACAACTTTTGAGCGGTGCGCACTGGCCAGCGGGCTGGTGAAACAGGTGCAGCTCGACGAGGCCCGGGCGGCACTCCGCGCGGCCGGCGGCGATTCACCTTATCCCCAGGCTCCTCCCACGGACGAGCAATTGGCCCAAGCGCTGGTCGACCTGGGGGCGCTGAATCTCTGGCAGTCGAAGCAGTTGCTCGAGGGGCGGACCAAGTTCAATCTGGGGCCCTATTGGATGGTCGATTCGATCGGCCGTGGCGGCATGGGCCAGGTCTTCAAGGCAGAGCACGACGTGCTCCGACGCGTGGTCGCCGTCAAGGTGCTCCCTCGCAGCAAGACGACGCCCGCCTCGATCGCCAACTTCCTGCAAGAGATCCGAGTGTTGGCCAAGTTGGATCACCCGAACCTGGTGCGGGCGCTCGACGCGGGGGAGGACGGGAACGTTTGCTACCTGGTGACCGAGTACGTCCCCGGAACCGATCTTCGCAAGTTGGTCCGCCGCGAGGGGGCGATGAGCTCGGAGACCGCGGCTGGTGTGATCTCCCAGGCGGCCGCGGGCCTCGCGCACGCCCACGCCCAAGGGCTCATCCACCGCGACGTGAAGCCGGGCAACGTGCTGGTCACCCCGGACGGTCACGCCAAGCTTTCAGACCTGGGGCTTGCCGGCCCGCTGGACGGAGACGCCCAGGGAGACTCGCGATACGGCAAGATCGTGGGCACGGCCGATTACCTCTCGCCCGATCACGTCCAGGCCCCCTGGAATCCCACGCCGGCCCGGGACATCTACTCGCTCGGATGCACCCTGTACTACGCGGTCACCGGCAAAGTGCCCTTCCCCGGCGGCTCGATCGCCGACAAGGTTCGGGCACATCGCGAGCTGCGGCCGTTGGACCCGCGGAAGTTGAATCCGACGTTGACCGTCGCCTTCGTGGAGCTTCTGGCCGACATGATGGCCAAGGATCCCTCTGAGCGGCTCCAGACGGCCGAAGCCGTGATCGCCCGGCTGGCCCCTTGGCTGGATACGCCCGCGCCCGTGGTCGTCGGCGACGGCCGGCGGCGGCAAGACACGCCGGAGTCGTCCGCTTCGTCGGCCTTCGGCAACGCGGCGTTGCCTTCGTCGACAAGAGCGTCGGCGGGCGTCGAGAAATCGGGGTCGGACGAGACCAAGTCGAGCTTTCCCGAGATTCCCGAGGCCCTCGACCGCGAGGGGGAGCCTTCCGGCGAGTCGTCGGAAGTTACCCATCCACTCGCCTCGGCCGGGCAAGAAACCTCCCCTGCCATGGAGAGGGTCAGCGACCCGCCGAGCCAACCCCTGGCCGTCTTCCATCCGCTCGTGGTTTTGGTGCTTTTCCCCGTGAGCCTGGTCGGGCTGGTGATGCTGATCTGGTGGATGTTCCACCCCGTGGTTCCTTAGTTCGACTTTTGCCCTTTCGCAGGCCGCTAGAACCAGATCCGCACGCCGCCCATCAGGCCGTTCATCTGCGTGGCGTCGATGTCCAGGTACTCGTACCCGGTGTAAACTTCCACGCCCCGAACGAGCACGCCGGCGGTGGTGCGGAAGCGGAAGAGCTCGGCCCGCTGGAGGGTGCCCCAGTCGATCGTGGCGGAGAGGACCCAGGGCCTTCGCGGAAAGAGATCGGCGCCGTAGGTGAAATTGAAGCCGTAGTTGGTGTCGACCGGGTCGTCGAGCCAGTTGAAGCCCAGCCCGGTGCGAAACTGGGCGAACTCGTTCTGGGCGAACCGGTAAACGAAGTTGCAGTCGCCCAGCCAAAGCTCGTCCTGACCGCCGCGGGGAAACGACTCTTCCAGATAGCTCGTTTCCGTGTCGAGCCCGAAGCGCGACCGAGTGCTCAGCAAAAGATGCCCGCTCACGCGCTCGATGTCGTTGAACTCGTCGGCGTACTCCACGCGGAGCCGCGCGGCCCAGGTGCGGGGCGTGCTGGGCCACCGGTCGGTCCGAAGCGGGTCTGCCGCGCACGTGGCGTCTTCATCCCATGCCCGGCAGGGATCGCTCATCATGTAGCCGGGAACTTCGTCGTAGGGAAACCGGGGAAAGTAGTCGTAGGTCGCCAGGTCGTCGTCCAGTGCCTTGTACGGCCCCCACAGCGGCGACGTCAGGGCGTAGAAGGCGAGCTTGCTGCTCTCGAACACGATGTAACCGTAGAAGTGGTCGTGATCCCCGTCGTGGTAGCCGGCTCCTTGGAAGTCGTAATCGCGGTGACGCCGGTCGTCGTCATCGTCTGAGCGGTGGGAGGAGGAAGAATCGTCGGCCCCGCGCACGTCGTCGCGCAGTCCTTGAAGAATGCCCTGCGCAACAGCGGCCGGCGACGCCCAAACCGCGAGCCACAGCGCCAGCAAGGCGCCGAGGGTGCGCCGTAACGAGCAACGGCCCGGGCCGCGCATGATTCGTCCTCCAGACCGAGGCGCCGAGAGGATTTGGGACGAGAAAAGAAAGGGGCCCGCGAATCGGGCCGATCGGTCCCGACTTTCGAGGGACGGCGTAGAATACGTGAACGGGGTCGGAGTGTCAATGCCGGACGGCCTACAGCGCAACTCGCTTTCGGCATGGAAGTTAAATCTGCCCGCCCGCGTTCGGCGGTCCGTCGGTTTCGTCAAAGGCCTGGCGCTCGAACGGGTTGTCGTAGTAGGGATTCCTGCCGGTCAGCCAGAGCAGTAGCCAGAAGAGGAGATAGGCGGGCACAAACACCGGGCCCCAGCGCTCGTACTGTCGCACGTGGACCAGCTCGTGCTCACGAGAGGCGTCCAACTGGGACTTGCCCCGGGCCAGCACCGTGTGCCCGAAGGTGACCGCCGACGCCCCGGCGACCAGCGGAAAGAGCTGGAGGAAGAGGCTGGCGAAGCCGCCCCAGAACTCGATCACGCGTCCGGTCCGCCGGACGTGCCCGCCGGTCACCAAGGCGAGACCGCCGATGAAGAGCCCGAACAGCGTCCAGGGGGCTGCCCAGAGGACCGCCAGAACAGTGATCAGTGTTCGCGTGGCGCGGTTACGAACCATGGGCTTTGGTGGTATTTCAGCCATTTGAAAAACAAACCGCGTAACTTAACTTGTTCCCAAGCTCCGCTTGGGAACACACTTTCGTCGAGCTATCGTTTCGTCCCCTTGGGCGACTCCTCGAAGCAGAGCTTCGCGGAAGTGCGGTCCCAAGCAGAGCTTGGGACCGAGTTTCTCCCGCTATGGGTGTTCGCTTGGCGCTCGAAACGGCTTGCCCACTTCGATCGTCCGTTCGGCCTTGGCGTAGAAGCCTCGGGGTGCATGTTCTGACGTGTGCAAATAGCACTGCACGCAAACCCGGCGACTTCCCTCCGTGAACGTGAGCAGCCGGCTCATGGGCACTTTCCCGCCGTGGTGGCGGGTGAGGGCCGCCGTGTTGATGAAGGTGACGTCCCACTTGCGCTCGACGTGTGACCGCCCGCCGCTACAGTCGTCGGGATCGGTGTGGCTGTGCCCTCCGATCCAGAGGTCGATCGCTCCGGGGTGCGCCGCCAGGTAGCCCTCGAATGCCTGTGCGTCGGGCTTGCCGTCGACGAAATAGAGGTACGAGGCCCCCTCGGGCGCCCCTTGGGGGAAATAGCCGTGAACGCCCGACCGCCATCGGCCGTCGGCCGTCTTCGTCATGCCCTCCCACAGTCCGGAATGGACGGTCGTCTCCTTGAGCATGTGGTGATGCGCGGAGAGGATGATCGAGTCGCGGTTTTCCTCCACCATCCGCTTCCACCAGTCGAAGGTTTCGCCGGTGACGGCGCCGGCCGGATAGCCGCCGCGCGGGCCGCGTCCGACGGGCGGCTCCAGGTCGTTGCGGTCGCTCATTACCAGGAAAAGCAGGTTCCCGGCGCGGAACGAGTACCGCTCCCAGGTTCCCTCGACGGGAAACGGCCGCCGGTCGGCATCGACGCCGGATTGCTCGGGGTGCTCGCCGGCCGGATCGACCCAGGTTCGGAACCACTCCATCGCGGGCTCGCCGAAGCGGCTGGCGTCGTGATTGCCGACCAGGTTGTAAAAATGCTCCCGGCCGTGCTTCTTGGCGGCAGCGAACTGGCGAACGACCTCGCGACCTTCCTCGTCGCCGGGCACGCCCTGGTTGCCGGAGAGATCGCCCACGTGCAGGGCGATGTCCCAATCGAACGGCACGGCCCCCTTTTCATCGCCGAATTCCGACTGGCGGATCGCCTCGGCCAGACTTTCCCGCTTTCCCACGCGCAGGTCGGTGCCGACGTGGGCGCAGCCCATCGTCCACAGGCGAAAGACCGCTTCGGAGGCCGGCTCGGCGGACTCGCTGCCTTCGGCGGCAAAGGCTCTTGTTCCCAGGCACGCCAAGACCGCACATAACGCGACAGCGAGGACAACGCCGCGTCGGTTCATCGTTCTGCTGATTGGCCTAATCATCGAAGCTTCTCCGGTTGTGGTTTGGCGGCCTTCCAGCCGGCTTTCAATTGGACGGTCAGCTCGTCGACAAGGTCGGCATGCTCCGGCCGGTTGGCGAGGTTCACGTTTTCTTCGGGGTCGTTCTGGTGAGCGTAAAGTTCCACGCCGTGGACTTTGTCCGGCTCCTTGCGGTCCTGCCAGCGGGTGAACCGGTAGCGGTCGGTCCGCATCGAGTAGCCCATGGCCTTGCCACGCGGATACTGGCTGAACGCGGCCTGTTTCCATGCCAGCCCGGGGTCGTCCAAGAGGGGCGTGAAGCTGGTGCCCTCCAAGCTGTCCGGCACGGGCAGGCTCGCCAACTCACCGAGCGTGGGATAGAGATCGACGAACTCCACCAGGGCGTCGGTCTCTTTCCCGGCCGCCTTCATCCCGGGCGTGCTGACGACGAGCGGCACCCGGGTGGCGTTCTCAAAGTTCGTATGTTTGCACCATAATCCGTGGTCGCCCAGGTGCCAGCCGTGGTCGCCCCAGAGCACCACGATCGTGCGTTCCTTGAGGCCGAGGCGGTCCAACTCGTCGAGCACGCGGCCGATCAGGGCGTCGACGTAGCTCACGCAGGCATAGTAGCCGTGGATCAGCCGCCGGGCCTGCTCGTCGCTCACCGGGCCGTTCTTGGGGATGTCGTAATAGTAGCGCAGCTCGCCGAAGTTGGTCATCGCCAAGGGCGGAACGTCCTTGGGCGGGAAAGGGTTTTCGGCCAGCTCGATCTCGGCGGGATCGTAGAGATCCCAATACTTCTTGGGGGCGATGAACGGAAGATGCGGCTTCAGGAACCCCACGGCGAGGAAGAACGGCTCGTTCTGGACCCGGTGAAGCGTCTCGACGGCGTGATCGGCCACCTGACCGTCGTAGGTCACGTGGTCGGCGATCTCGGGCGCTTCGGTCGCCAGGCCGCGGACAAAGTGCTCCGTCCAATCGTCCGGATCGGTAAGAGGAACCTTCACTTGCTTGGGAGCCACCTTCCGGGCGATGGCGACCCCTTCGGGCGTGTAGTAGTAACGCGGCCCTGCTCTCCACGTGGGCACGCTCCAGGAGGGCGGGTCGTCCATTCGAGCGCCCACGTAGGCGTTCTCGAACGCCCCGTGAAAGATCTTGCCCATGGCCTCGCTGCGATAGCCGTGGAGCTTGAAGTTCTGTGGAAGCGTGACCACGTCGGGAACGAACTTGCGGAAGTGGACGCCCATGCCCGAGCCCTTGATCGTGTCGGGCCGGAGCCCCGTGAGCAGGCTTGCCCGCGACTGACCGCAAACCGCCTGCTGGCAGTACGCCCGGGTGAAGACCATCCCCCGTTCGGCCAGCTTATCGATGTTCGGGCTTTTGACGTGCGCCCTGCCGTAGCAGCCCAGCTCCGGGCGCAAGTCGTCGACGGCGATGAAGAGCACGTTGAGCCGCTCTTGCGGGGCGGCGTGACCGAGGGTCGACAGAACCGCCGTGAGCACGACTATCGACAAGGCGCGAAAGAGCATCGTGGGGTCCCTTCCAAATCACTTGCCCCGCGGCAGTTCGTGTCTCAGAAGCCAGGGGTCGCCCGTGCGCTCGAGGAAGGCGACGAGCTTTTCCGAGAGCGTCCGATAGCCGTCGGCCTTGAGCAGGCTGAACACGGTCTGAACCTTGGGCAGAAGCCCGAAGTTGTGATAGCCGTGTCCGTGCCCGTACTGGCCGTTTCGGTGGACGTGCAGGCCCGTGTAGATCACGCCCCGGCTGGGTCCGCAGGAGGCCGTGGTTGTAAACGCACGACTGAAGCGAACGCCCTCGGCGGCCAGGCGGTCGAGGTGCGGCGTCTGGATCACGGGGTTGCCGTAGCAGCCGACGTCGTCGAAATTCTGGTTGTCGGAGATCATGAGGAGGACGCTGCGTCCCCTTTTCGCCTCGGCCGAGGAAACGAGTGTGCAGATGGTGACCAGAGCCGCCAAGAGAAGGCGCGCGTGCCGTGTCATGCCGTGCTCCTTGGTGCTCTGAA
>JBDRTC010000130.1:0-5140 GCA_043824335.1 Planctomycetota bacterium
CTTCCAAGGAAGAAAAGGACGTGGTCTACGGCCTGCGGATGTTGCACGCCGCCTGGAAGCTGAAAGGGAATGCCCGCACGTATCGACTTCTGTTCAACTCCCCGGCGTATGGGGAGGCCGAGAAGGAGGTGCGAGGGGACAAGGCGGCCCTGGAAGAGGCCAAAGCGTTTGCGGACTACTATATGAAGGAGGCCGAGGAGATTCGGCGGGCCAAGTGGCAAGACCTGATCTATGCGGGCCTGATCTATGTGTGCTTGCGTCGCATCATGGTGGCCAACAAGTTCGACGGAATCGGCCTCGGAGACTGCCTCCAGTCCTATAGGGTGATGGGCACGAACCCTTGTGTGGCTGCCCTCCGGCTGCTCGACGAAGGCATGCCGGCGGCCTGCGAAGGGGACATGGGCAGCCTGGAAGTCCAATTGCTGACCCATTGGTTGTTCGGGCGCCCGTCCTTCATCGGGGAGGGGCAGCCCACGCTGCGCAACACCCGGATCGGCGCCCACTGCACCTCGCCGAGCAAGCTGAACGGTTACGATCAGCCGCACGAGCCGTTCACCCTGATGAGCCATTCGGAGACCGGGCGGGGCGTGGCGCCCCAGGTCAAATGGAAAGTCGGACAGGAGGTAACCGTCTTCTACGGGCGGCAGAGGCTGGGCGCCGGACACATTGTGTCGAACACGCTGTTTCCGCCCAACGGAGGCTGCCATACGTCCTTCGAGTATACGATCGACGGGATGGCCGACGTGGGCCGCCCCGGTACCGGTCTCGGCGTTCCGCACAGCGAGGTGGTGTACGGCAATGTCGAGCGGGAGATGGATGCTTTCTGGACGCTGGCTCAGGGGAAACCGCCGTACTTGAAGTATCGGGACGCCCCCGCCCCCGCCCAGGCTCGGGCCGAAGGTCCCTCCGAAGGCCCCAGTTGCGCCTGTTGTCGTTGGGCCCATTATCCGCAAGGATGACGGCCACGGCACCGAAAATGGCCTCAAAGGCCTGGAGTTTGGCACAGAACAGAAAGCGAATAGAAAGGAAATCGTCATGAAAGCGATCGAGAGATTGGCCCTTGTGTGCCTGCTGGCGGCGTATGGGACCGGCCGCACGGCTGCTGCCGACGATGCCGCGTCGGCCGCCAAGCCGGCCAAGAGACCGCTGATTTGCGTCCAAGTCCCCGCGTGGACCGGCGACGATCACAATTGGGGCGGGCCGTACGACGGCCCAACGGCGAAGCGCATGTGCGAGAAGATCCTCAAAAGTGAAGCGGCCAGGCTCGGAGTGGAACTCAGCAGCGACGCCAGCAGGATCAAGGAGTGCGACGGCGCGCTGTCAGTGAACCCGCAGAGCCCCCCGGCGGACGTGCCCTTCGTGGACGTAGTCTTCCAAGGCCACCGAGGGTTTTACGACCAGTTCCCCAAATCCTGGGACTTGACCCGGAAGCGATACCTGCTGGCCTCCACCAACGATCCCGAGTGGCTGAGAACGGGACTTCGGCTGTTGAAGGCCGCCTGGCAGGTGAGAAATGCCCGCGTCTGCGTGGTGACCGACGAAGCCGGGGCAGCCGATTCCGTGCATCCGCAACTGGGCACGACGTTTCACCCCGTGCCGCCCACGCGATTGGAGGAGGAGATCCGCAAGGTCAACGATCAGGAAGCCACGGCGGTGGCCGTGGAGTACATGCATCAAGGCCGGATGGACGGGACGATCGAGGGCACGAGCGGTTATCAGAAAATGGAGGGGGAGAAGTGGTATGTCGTGGACCCCGCGCTGGCCGAGAAGGCGAAGCAAGAGACCATCGCGGTAGCCAGGTTCTACCTTGGCTGCCGGAACCTTCTGGCGGCGGAGAACTGCCAGGCCTTGACGCTCACGGACCAGGCGAAGTATGGCGCCGCGCCGGTGCTTGCCTTTTCGGGGCTTGCCGATAATGGCATACCGGCGGCGTTCGACCGCGATGCCACCCTCATGCTGCTGATGGCCGGCTCTCTCTTGGAGCGGCCGGGGTTCGTCCATGGACCGCTGGCCGAAAAGGGCGAAAACGTGTTCATGGCCACCTATTTCACCTGCCCGACGCGCTTGACCGGCTACGACGATGAGCCGCCGGCGTCGTTCAGCATCGGGCCAGGTGCGGAAGGAAAAGACTTTGGCATCCAGGTGCGCTGGCGCAAAGGCGAGGAAATCACGCGCTTGCAGTTGGAGAACTCCAAGGTGGTGATGGCTGGGGGCAGGGTGTGTTACACCGACATTACGCTCAAAGAAGGCCACCGCACCGCGGTCGCCATTGAACTGGAGGACAAGACCGGCGGTCCCGACACGGACGCCTCCAACTGCGTGATCGTATATGGCAATTGTGCTAACGAGATTTGTTGTCTCGCCAGACTGATGGATTTGGAATTTCCTACCGCCGCGGGGGTGCTGGTGCCCAAGTGAGCCGAAGGCAAGTGGCGGGAGAGGCCTTTGGCGGCGGTTCCGGGGACGCAATACTGAACCGGATAAAGTATTGTGTCCCCAGAACCCCTGGACTCAACCGCGTGCTAGCCGGTGGCTAGCGCCGGCACGCCTCAGCGAAAGCGCTAGGCCGCAGAACTGACCCGTGCCGAGTATAGCTACGCGCTTCTGCTTGGTCACCTATCGCGAAGCGATATCGTCCAACCCACGTATTTTGATACGTCGTTCGGCGTCACTACAATGGGAGGTTGATAAGTCGGCCGGCTGCCAAGAGCTGCACGGTTACCCACCTACGTGCGAAGGAGAATCCCCCAATGAACAAAACAACAAGACACACTCTCACAGCCTGTGCCGCCGCCCTGCTGCTGGTTCCGCTGGCTGCGCTGCACGCCGCCGACTTCCATGTCGCTCCAAGCGGCAATGACGCCAACCCTGGCACGCAGGCGGCTCCGCTCCGCACGATCCAGCGCGCTGCGGATCTCGCGCAGCCGGGCGATGTGATCACCGTGCATGAAGGCGTTTACCGCGAACGCATCAAGCCACCGCGCGGAGGCGAATCCGACCAGACGCGCATCGTCTATCAGGCGGCGCCGGGCGAGAAGGTCGAGATCAAGGGGTCGGAAGTCGTCAATAACTGGGTGAAGGTTCAGGACGATGTCTGGAAGGCGACCCTTCCGAATTCCTTCTTCGGCGGCTTCAATCCCTACAGCGACCTCATCCACGGCGACTGGTTTGATCCCAAGGGCCGCCAGCATCACACGGGGGCCGTCTATTTGAACGGCGACTGGCTGACCGAGGCGGCCAAGCTGGACGATGTGCTGAAGCCCGCGGGAACCACCCCGCTCTGGTTCGCTCAGGTGGATAAGGACAACACCACGATCTGGGCGCAGTTCAAAGGGGTCAACCCCAACGAGCAACTGGTGGAGATCAATGTGCGTCGGACTGTGTTCTACCCGGAAAAGCCGGGCATGAACTACATCACCGTGCGCGGCTTCACGCTGCGCCATGCGGCCACTCCGTGGGCGCCGCCCACGGCGGAGCAGGTCGGCTTGGTCGGCACGCATTGGAGCAAAGGCTGGATCATCGAGGACAACGTGATCAGCCACTCGATTTGTTCGGGAATCGCGCTCGGAAAACACGGTGACGAGTGGGATAACACGTCGGCCAATACCGCCGAGGGCTACGTCAAGACCATCGAACGCGGCCTCCAGAACGGCTGGAACAAAGAAACCATCGGCCACCACATTGTCCGCAACAACACCATCTCGCACTGCGAACAGGCAGGCATAGTCGGCAGTCTGGGTGCCGTTTTCAGCGTTGTTAGCGGGAACATCATCCATGACATCCACGTCCGGAAGCTGTTTTCGGGTGCCGAGATGGCGGGCATCAAGTTTCACGCCGCCATTGACGTCGCGATCACCGGCAACCACATCTACCGGACCTGCCGGGGACTCTGGTTGGACTGGATGGCGCAAGGCACGCGCGTCTCGGGAAACCTTTTCCACGACAACGCCGGCGAGGACTTGTTCGTCGAAGTGAACCACGGGCCGTTTCTGGTGGACAACAACTTGTTTCTGTCCGGGGTCAGCTTGCTGGACTGGTCCGAGGGTGGCGCCTACGTGCACAATCTGCTGACCGGGAAAATCATCAGTCGGCCGGAACTCGGACGTTCCACGCCCTACCATCAACCGCACTCGACGGCGCTGGCCGGCCTCAGCAACATCAAAGGAGGCGACAACCGTTTCTACAACAACATCCTGGTCGGCGGAGGCGAGTCCTCCGCCGTCACGGGCAAGCCGGCCAGCAAAGATCCTCAACGTGCCGACGACTTTGGGCTGTGGATGTATGACGCCCGCGAGTTCCCGCTGCAAACGGGCGGCAATGTGTATTACAGCGGCGCGCGGCCCTACTCCGAGGAAGTAAAACATGTCGTGCAGGCAGGGGTTGATCCCAAAGTAAGGGTCGTGGAAGAAGGTCGGAATGTGTATCTCCACCTGACCTTAGAGCAGGCTGTGCAGAAGTCGAGTACCACGCTCGTGACCACCGAACTGCTGGACAAGGCCAAGATTCCGGGACTTCCCTTTGAGAATCCCGACGGCTCGCCGTTGAAGATTGACACCGATTATTTCGGCAAGAGAAGGAACGAAGCGAGCCCAACGGCCGGACCATTCGAGAAGCCCGGAACCGGCCCACTCACGTTGAAAGTGTGGTAGCGCCCGACTGAAAGCGGTTCAGCATGAGAATCCTTGGGCCCGTACAGGGATCCGGGAGAACCGATCATAATTCACGAGACGAGACATTAGCTGAGGAGAATCCAGATGTCTGATTGTCACACATGCAAGCATTCAAGTTGTCGTGGGGGCGGGAGCCGGCGGCGTTTCTTGACAGCCGCGGGGGCGGCCGCCGTAGCCACCCAATTGGATGTATTCGAGTTTGCCTCCTCGTTGTTGGGGGCGGAGCCTAAGCCCCGCGAGAAGCCGCTGATCAGTGTAGCGTTCGCGCTGAGAAAGGAAGGAGGGAAGTGGTGGCCGGCCGGCACGACTGCTCAACTTGAGCAGATTCGAGCGCAGTATGAGAAGATCCTCACGGACGCCGCGAAGAAACTCAACGTACGATTGGACATCGGGCCAGAGCCGCTGAAGAACGAAGCGGGGTATCTGGAATACGTCAAGAAGGCCTCGCCCGACGGCCAGATCCTTATGGC
>JBDRTC010000131.1:0-3960 GCA_043824335.1 Planctomycetota bacterium
GCGCGCAGCGACCGTGAGGCCCCGAGGCCCCCGGGGAACGCCGGCATGATGGTGAGCTTGTGAACCTCGCCGTGGTCGGACTCCGGGGGCCTCGGGGCCGGAGGTCCACGAGCGTTGTCCCCTCGCAAGAGAAAGGGTAAAGGGGTCGGGAGTCTTTGTCTGACCAGGGGCCCTTGTGGTCGTCTATTCTACCAGGCGCCAGCCCGATTCGTCAACGCTCACGGCGGTGTGGCCCTTGTAGCGGTCGTACACGGCGTGCATGGCGTCGATGGTGTCGAAGTAGCCGACGATGTGGGCGGCGCTGAAGGATTCGCCTGCCTTGATGGGTTTGCCGTAGATCTCCTCGATCATGACGATGATCCCCCCGTGGCGCTGGCTGCACCATGCCTCGTAGACGATTGCAGGTTCGAGCGTCAGGCCCGCGAGCCAGGGGCCGTCATTGCCCGTTTCCTTATCGCGCAGATGGTAAGCCCGAATGAAATGCTCGGGCGTTTTGTTCGTGTCGCGCCGGTAGTTGAACTTTTCATCGGGCGGGAAGGGGGTGAAGAATTCGCTGGACGGGATGCGCAGTCCCTTGGGGCCGCCGAGGTAGCTGAGGTACATCTCGCTGAACGTGTCGCCCCGTTCGTGGCGGACACAGCCCGGCGTGTCGTTGCGGAGGAACATTTCGTCCGAATCGTTGACGCTGTCAATCCTGTCCATCAAGACGAAGAACCGCTCTCCTTTGGGAAACACGATGAGTTGCGTCCAGCGCGATCCGGCTTTGCGGCCCGGGACGGCGTACTCGTAGCAATAGGTCGTCTTGACCGCGATGAAGTCTTTGCCTTGAATGACCTCGGGCTGGACGGGCTTCATCCTGTGGCAGAGCTGGGGTCCCTCGACCGCGCGCTTCCGATGACTGCTGCCGTGGGCGTTTAGGGCGTAGGCTTGCCCTGCCGGGGTGGTCGCGTTCGTGTGCCAAAGATAAGAGCCGACGCCGTGCCCGTCCGGGGCGTGAAGCTGATCGGCATACGCCGCGTCGCTGCCCGCCTCCATGATCCAGTCGACGACCATCAGCCCATCGCCCACTTCGCGGAAGCCGGTGGTCTTGTCGAGAAACGATCCCTTTTCGATGCCGGTCATCCAATGCTTGGGGCTCTTCTTGGGGATGACGGCTTCGAGCTTGTCGGTCTCGATCTTGATGCGGGTGTCGTCCTCGGTCACCCGCGCCCAGGCCGTGTCGCTCGCCGGCTCGGCCAGAACCGGTCCGGCGCTCGCAATCGCGATGAGCACGGCGCACATCCTACTGGCCGTTGTCAAACATCTCATTTCGCGTCTCCTTAACATGTCCTGCGGGGGCTTGTTAGCCGCCGGCCAAAAAAATCCCCAGAAGGATCAGGGCCAGCACGGAGCCGGCGCCGATGACAATCCAGACCGAGAGCGGGGTGCCCTTGCGGCGCGTGTGGTACGCATCGAGTTGCTCCCGGGACATTTGGTGCCGAGCCCGAAGCCGGGCCACGGCCGGGGACTCTGTTTGGGCTAGGAAGTCAAGTCCGCCCAGGCTTTGTGGCTCGTCTTCGAGGATCACCTCGGCCGGCTCGGCTTCGAGGATCGCCTCGGCCTCCAGGATCACCTCTCGGCCGGGTGTCTCGGACGTCGTGTCGCTCGTGGCGGTCGAGATCGGCTGCGTGGGTTGCAGGTCGCTCTCGGTGTCGGGTCTCGGGCCGGTGGGTCGCGGTGTCACGCCGCTGCCGCTTTCGGACCGGCGGGCGTGCCGCGCGGGCGATCCGTCGGTCGAAGCCGACTGGACCCGCGCCACGGCCGCGGCCGCCAGCCTGCCCGACGAACCGCCGCCGAGGCTGCCCGAGTCGAATGCGTGGCCGTGGGCCGTGAGCCATCGGGCGAGTTGTTCGGCCACTTTCGGCGCCGTCTGGGGCCGGTCGGCCGGCTTCTTGGCCATCATCGCCAGGCAGATCGCGACCAGATCGTCCGGGGCATCGGGGCGGTCCTTGTGGATACTCGGGGGCGGTTCCTTTTGGTGCATCATCAGCCGTTGCGGCAGCGTGCCGTCGGGGAAAGGCGGATGCCCGGTGAGGACGTAGTATAAGGAGCACCCCAATCCGTAGATGTCGGCCCGGGCGTCGACGCCGTGGCTGTCGAGGGCCTGTTCCGGCGCCAGATAGTCGGCCGTTCCCAGCACGTTCTCGTCGCTGGCCAAGGTGAGCGAGGCGGTGTCTTCGCCGGTGAACCGGGCCAGCCCCAGGTCGAGGAGCTTGACCACGCCCGAGCGGTCGACCAGGAGGTTGGCCGGTTTCACGTCGCGATGGATCAGGCCGGCCTGATGGGCGTGGGCGAGCCCTTCGGCGGCTTGGCGCATGTAGTCGGCGGCGAGGGGATAGTCGAGCGGCCCGTCGTTCTTGACCATCCGCCCCAGGTCGCGCCCCTCGACGTACTCCATCACCAGGTAATGGATGTCGCCGTCGTTGCTGACGTCGTAGGCGCGGACGATGTTGCGATGATCCAGCGCCGCCACGGCCTGGGCTTCGCGGTAGAATCGGGCCAGGTAGGAGGCGTCCTGCACCTTGGCCTTGGGCAGCACCTTGATCGCCACGCGGCGCTGCATCAGAAGGTGCTCGGCCAGGTAGACGCTGCTCATGCCTCCGGTACCCAAGTGGTCCAGGAGCTTGTGCTTGCCGAGAAAGAACCCCTTGTGCCGGCCCTCGAGAAGTTTCTCGCACTGCCAGCAGCTTAAGAGCCCGGTTTCCGTGAGGCGTTGGGCGATGAGTTCGGGGTCGACGATCGGATCAGACCCGGCCTCCTTCTTCTTCATCTGGAACAAGACCCGGCTGAGCTGGTCGGGTTCAACCAACCTGCTGCGCCGCACAAAGTCGAGGAATTCGTCAACGCTTAGCTTGGCCATGCCGACAGACTCGCCCCACGTGCCGAAACAAAGCCCCTTTCCCCGCGGTGAATACCGCTGATAGAAGGAACCACCACCCTCTACGGTATCATCGGCGTACGCCGGATTCCAGTCAATCCCCGCAGTGCCTGGAGAGCAGCGCGCACGGGATATGGGGATAGTAAGGTGAACCGGCGGTCCGTCAACTCCGATCCCGCGGACCGGTGCCGGCAGCGGCTTGCCCGGCAGTGATTTTCGGGCGAACTTGCACAGCACTGCTGGGCAAGCCAGCAGTGGCACCCTTTTTCAACGGGCTGCCAGTCCCCCTCGGCAGTGCTAGTCGGGGTGCTCGACCGCCTCAATCGGGAAGTGCCTGTTGATCGTTCGCCGACCGCTCGCACGCCAGGAGATACTGCTCGTAGGGGTAGACTTCAACCAGGGGCACATCGAGCCGCCAAGGGCCCCAGCCGCCGGCACGGATTGTCTTGCGGAAAGCAGGCCGGCAGTTGGCTACGAGCCAGTGATCGGCGGGCCACATCCCGCTGGGCCGATGCTGCACAACGTACCAGCGATACGTGCCCGGGGCATCGGCGCGGAACTCGACGGGGAGCGTTCCCCATCGCTGCATGATCGCGAGGTTCTCCGTGGGAGCGGCGGCAAAGCGGACCTTTTCGCCCGGGCTGGTGTGCCGGTCGAGCCAGTCGAGCACGGAGCGGTCGAGCCCGTCCCAGTAGTAGGTCGGCTCCATGCCCATGGCGGTCGCTCCCGGCAGGCCGCCGATGGCCACGTTGTAGTACGACAGCCATTGCGGGGCGTACCAGAAGAGGCTGCTTGCACTTCCGAGATAGATCGCCACGACCAGAGGACGAAGGATGAAGGATGAAGGATGAAGGATGAAGGACGTCTCGAACCATCGACCCGATTGCGGTGGCCGGCTGCCCCATCCCTCATCCTTCATCCTCCATCCTTCATCCTTGCCAGTAAGCAGTGATCCGGCCCCGACACCGGCCAGCGCCGCCAGGAAGGCGAAGCTCGGCAGGAAGAGTCGCACGCCGTCGTGAGGCGGGGCCCAGGGCAGGGCG
>JBDRTC010000132.1:0-2400 GCA_043824335.1 Planctomycetota bacterium
CCAGGGCGATTGCACGATAAATCATTGCGCAAACAGCACTTGGTGCAGGTAGGAGTCGTCCCAGCCGGCGGCGAGGCGTTTGTTCTTTACGCCGACCTTCAGCGTCTTGTTGTTCTTCAGCAGGCTCAGCGCCGTGCGCCGAAGGATGCTGAAGTTCGCGGCGGCATGTCCGCGACGCAGGCGTGATTGATCCTCGCCGAACGTTACGTCGAGTTGCCAATGAAGGCTGTTTTCGATCGACCAATGGCCACGTACCGCGGCAGCGAACTCTTGGGCCGAGAGTTTGCGGCTCATGATGTAGTACCGCATCTCATGGCAAAGACGTCCATCGCGGACGGTCTGGCTGATGGTCCATCCGATGGCGGCCAGCTTCGGCCAGCGTTGGCGGTCGGGAAGATCACGAGGAACAG
Source organism: Planctomycetota bacterium (assembly GCA_043824335.1). GTDB lineage: Bacteria > Planctomycetota > Planctomycetia > Pirellulales > Thermoguttaceae > JBDRTC01. The sequence continues at coordinate 411 of JBDRTC010000132.1, forward strand.
AGCAGACGTAGTACCATCGCGTTTCCTCACGGCCGTGGCCCTCTTCGTACGTTTCGTAGCGGCTCACACGCACGCCGGCGAAGTCCTGCTCACGCTGCGTGAGGAAGAACCACGAGATGCCGTCGTATAACGTCGGCTGGTTCTGCTTCACCGCCAGCACGTAGTCGGCCTGCGAATCGATGATCGTCTTGGCAATCTCCGTCTGGCAGCCCATCGCATCGATCGTCACCAGGGAGCCGGCAATTTCCAACATTTTCAGCAGTTTGGGGATCGCCGTGATCTCGTTGCTCTTCTCGTCGACGGTCACCTGCCCGAGGCTGATGTGGTTCGCCGTCGCCCACGCGCTGACCATGTGGATGGCCGATTTGCCGCTGGCCGCGTCGAAGCTGCGACGCAGCGTCTTGCCGTCGATGGCCACGATCTGCCCGTCGGTGATTTCGTGCAAGGCGGTGATCCAACTCAACAGGCAGGCCTCGAACTCGGCCGGCTTGATCGCGGCCAAGATCGCGTTGAAGCGGTCGTGCGAGGGGATGCCGTTGCTCAGATCGAGAAACTGCGACAGCCACTTCTGTTTCGCTCGTCCGAACTTGGCGATGGCGACGAAGTCGTCCGCGCCGCAGATCACAGCACAGACGGCAATCGTGACGATGTTGATCAGTGGGTACAAGACCTTGCGTCGTCGCGGATCGGTCAGGTCGGTGAAGTGGTCCTGGATGCAAGCCGAAGGTTTCGTAGGCATGGCGAACGTCCTCGTCCTCCGCGACCCGCCCGCCGGAAACCCTCCGGCCGAAGCGACGAATCGCCTTGCCTAGTGCATAGCAGATTGCCCATTTTCGCGCAATCGCCCTGCCCTCCAGGCTCTTGTCGAACTCACCGAAAACGGGGTCGTAATATCGGAGCCGGACGAAACGACGGCGGGTGGATATCATTTGGTTGCGATTGGGGAAGCCCGTGGCAAGAGTGGTCGTGAACGGTTTGTAGCGTTTTTGTAGCGCTGGCTCTTGCCAACGTGGGCGGATCGGGTAGGATAGAGTCAGATGCTGCAGTGCCGGAAGGCGTTGCAGGGCAATGGGTTGCTGCAAACTGGGTCTCGCAGCAGGCAAGCTTCCAAAGAATCCTGTCCTCTCCGCTCTTGCCTGCTGCCCGTCTGCCCGTGGCTCTAAGTCGTTGAGCCACGGGCATTTGCGTTTCTGGGGCCTCCCCAGAAGTTTCCGTTTGTAGCGCTTTTTGTAGCGTTTTGTAGCGGAGAGCTTCTCTGAGGAGAGCCCTGAAATGGCCACGAAGTCCACCAAGAAGCGAAGCAAGAAGACCACCTCATTCCGCGTCGGCCGCGTCCGCGCTTTCATCTGAGGCCGGGTTTGGTATCTCTACTACCACGAGCACGGCCGGCGGCGTCAGCCCCGTGTCGGCCAAGATCGAGACTTGGCCCGGCAGATGGCCGCGGAGATCAACGCCCAACTTGAAGTCGGCGCGCCTTCGGCCCTGGGCTTCGAGCCCATCTCCATCCCAGACCTTCGCCAACGCTGGCTGGACCACCACGAGCACGTACGGCGGTCGTCGCTGGGGACTATTCGCCGCTACCGAGCCGCCACCGAGCACCTTATCAACTTCGTTTCTGATGTCCGGCCGCTTCGTCGCGTCTCAGATTTTCGTGCCATGCACGCCGAGGAGTTCGTCCGGTACCTGAGGTCCGTTAAGGTCGCTCCCAACGGCCATGCCCACGCCCGCAAGCGGCCCCTCCGCGACGCCGGAATCAAGTACATCCTGGAGACAGGCTTGACGCTGTTCAGCTACGCCCAGCGGAACCGTCACCTCTCGCCGTATGCGGAGAACCCTTTCCGCACGATCGAAGTCGGGCGTATCCCGGTCGAGGACGCCCGACCCATCATCGTGTTCACGCCGGATTGGGAACGGAGTTTCCTGGAGGCCTGTGATGACTGGCAGTTCCGAATGGCACTGCCGATGGGCTTTTGCGCAGAGCTTCGCTTGA
>JBDRTC010000133.1:0-3281 GCA_043824335.1 Planctomycetota bacterium
GGGGCGTAGTCCGGCTTGATCACGACGCACCGGCGCAGCGCCTCGACACAGCCCTCGGTGTCCCCGAGGGCCTGGCGGACGATGCTCTGGGCGTAGGCCGCTTCGGCGAAGAAGAGTTCGGCGCCCTGGTCACCCGGCGGGTCTTCGCCGGCCCCGGGTTTCGGTCTGCTACGGGGCTTGCGGCCAGCCGGTTTCCGGGTTTGCTTAGAGGTCATGGGTGGCCCTTCTATTTGTCGAATCACGGGTGCTGTTCAGTGAACGTCGGCGTGGTCGTTCCGGTTCAGCCTCTGGCGCTGCCGGGCTTCCGCCGCGTCCTCTTCCGCCTGCATCTCCTCCCAGCTGCGTCCTTCCCGCACGTCGTACCAGCAGAAGCGCACTCCCTGGTTGTCGTTCGGGTTCAACGCAAGGATGCGCTCGAAGGCCTGTTCTGCCTCCGCGAACCGGCCGAGTCGCCACAGACACAGCCCGTAGCCCTGGAGACAGCGCAGGAACGGCCGGTTGCAGATTCGTCCCCAAGTCAGCAGCCCGTCGAAGCCGGAGGGCAGCGACAGCTCGCCGATGCGGATGCCCATCTCGTAGTGGGCGATGGCGCGTTCGGGAAATAGGTCGAACGCCAGGTTGCCGAGGTGGGCGTGGGCGTCGAGGCAGCGCAGATCGGCGCCGAGCGCCTCCATGAGGAGCTCCCTGGCGCCGTCTAGGTCACCCATCTCGACGAGCTCTGCCGCATCACAGGTTGGGTTCTCTTCAGGAGACAACCCGGGGAGGGCTCCCCAGGCGATGCCGTCGAACTCGAACGACAGGCGCGGCTTGGCCGTGAGCTTTCTCCACAGCGGCGCGTACGGATCCGGCCGGCGGAATGGCTCCGAGTACGACGCGATGTCGTCGAACTCGCCTCCTTCGAGCGGCAGGGGTTCGAGCCCGAGCTTCGCCACGTCGATGCGCGGGTTCTCGATCTTCCCGCTGGCGTACGCATCGTTCCGCCAGGTCCAGCGTCGCTCGACGATCAGCGTGACGAGGTGACCCGGCACGACGTTCCAGATGTCGCCGGAGCGGAACGTCACCTGGCCTTTCTCGCCGAGGATTTGGACGCGGGCCGACTGCCGGTTGACCTTGAGCATGACGGCTTCGGCGCGCACGGGCTTCTCGGCCGTGGGCTCCTCGTCTGCCAGACCGAGCAGCGCGGCCCGTTCGCGCATCACGTGGGCGCGCGCGGCTGTGTACGACTCCCCGGTCTTCTTCTGGCGCTCGCGGATGATTCTCTTCAGATCTCTGTGGGCGGTCATCGCAGTTCTCCTCGCTCCGCGCCGCCTCGGCCCCCGCCCTCGGCTGCGCAGCGAAGAAGACGCGCCGCACCTGCCGGAGGAGTGGGCTCCCCTTTGCCCCGGCCGAGGGATCCTGCGGGGGAGGATCCGTCGGGGTTCGGCGTCGGCACCGCCGTGGTCATCGATCTCACACCAGACCCTGGGGTTCGGTCAAGACCTTCGTGGAGTCGGTGGGCGGATTCGACCCGGCCGGTATCAGCGACCAAACCTTGAACAGCCCTAGCCAACCTGGCACCTTGCATCCGTGGCCCAGTGGATCCACGCCCTGCGCACCTGCAACCCCGAGCCGGGTGTGCCGCTCGGACCCGCAGCTAGGTGGCTGGTCATCACCCGGGCCTGCGTGTTCTCTCCGCACCCCATCCTGTCCGGCCCGGTGCTCGGCCTGACCGAGACATGGCTCGCGTCGCAGCTGGGCCTGGCTTGATGCGGGTCGTTTCCCGGGCTAGACCGCTTGACAAGGCACAGCCTTCACACTTGAGTCAAGACACAACGAAGCCTCCAACGCCCGCGAACCTCGTCTTGTGCCGCGCAGTTTGCGGCGCTAGCTCAGTGGCCGCCCGACCCGCCGAAGGAGCTGCTTTCGTTCAGCACGAGCCAGCCCGACAAGATCATCGAGCAGGCCCGTCGGAAGGCCGACATGAAGCTGTCCAGGCAAAAGGTGACTCAATTTCCACTCCTTGCCGGCGGTTGATACGCGGACGAAGAGGTTCAAATTCCGGCCTTCAGAGAGGTTTCAGTTCGCGGTTCTGTCGCCGGCGCGGCCCCTGTGCGTCACTTCTGGTGGAGCATACTTGGGGTCCTGGGCGGCTCGAGGGTGTACAATAGCGGTATGGGCGCACCAGACGCGGACAACGTAGACCCCGAATTCGATAAACAGGGGCTCAACTCCGTCCCGCCCCGGCGCCTCACGCGTGAGCTCGAGGAGGTCGGAGAAGAGACGTTTCGTCAACGCTACCCCTGTGCCTTCTTGGTTCTGGCCCTTGACCCAGGGCCGGCTGGGCACGACCTGGACCTGAAGACGACCGAGTCGTCGCTGTCCAAGTTTGAGGCGTCTGCCATTCCCTCCATCGGCGCGCGGGTGAGTCCGCTGCTCAAGTCCGACCGCAACGGTTACAAATCGAAGATCATGGTCGGCAGGGCCCGCAACAACGACGTGATCATCAGAGCCTCGAAGATTTCAAAGCTGCACGCGAGCTTCTCTTTGGATGGCAAAGGCGGCTACTCGCTGCAGGACATGGGCTCGATGAACGGGACCATGGTCAACGGAGAGAGGCTCGTAGGCATGAAGCGTACCGCGGTTTCCTCCGGCGACTGGATCTCGTTCTGGCGGTACCTGTTCGAGTTCGTCGGCCTTGACGAAATGCTCAAGCGGCTCTCGGCTGGCTCGGGTGCTCCTGGGCCCGCTCCCAAGCCTTGACCCCTATCGGAGACCCCTCCGCTCACATTGCGATGCGAGCGCAGCCGTCCCCCTGCCATCACGGCTCGTACTTGATACGGATGCCCTCCTCTCGCAATTCGATCGCCCTAATCATCCGTGCCAGGCTCTTTCTGGAAAATGGCTTCTCTAAAACCACGTGGGCGGAGCCGCAATCCATGGCCTCTGCTATGCAACCGGCATCAGCACCGGCAGTCGAGAGGATGCGAAAGACGGTGGGGTCCCTCTTGGCAACCGCCGCCAGGACGTCCACGCCGCACATGTCGGGCAGGTTGTAGTCGCAGATGACGGCGTCAGGTCGCTGGTCGTCAAGCGCCAACAACGCTTGCTGCCCGGCGTTGAATGGGAAGACAAGGCAGTCCATGCGGTTGAGAGTGGCGACCATAATCTTCAGGATTGTGGAATCGTCTTCGACGACAAAGATGAGCTTCTCGGACACGAACGTCAGGCCTTTTCTCCATCCACCCTGGGCTTGAGTGTATCTTTAATCCGGTTGCCCTTGCCAAGTCAGGCTGGAGCGAAAA
>JBDRTC010000134.1:0-7515 GCA_043824335.1 Planctomycetota bacterium
ACGCCGACGGCCTTTTCACGGTCCAGAAAATCGCCTGCTTGGGCTGCTGCACGTTGGCCCCGGTGATTCAGATCGACGACGCCACCTACGGCCGGCTCACCCCGCCGATGATCCCCAAAGTGCTCGCCGATTTCCTGGAAAGGGGGAAAAACGGCGCCCCAAAAGCCCCGGCGGCGCCGGCTCCGCCCTCGGGCCAGGTGGGCGAGATCCGCATTGGGCTGGGCTCCTGCTGCGTTGCCCAGGGGAGCGGCGAGGTACACGAGGAGATCGGGGCCGTGTTGGCCGAGACTCAGGCCCTGGCCGTGGTGAAGCGGGTCGGCTGCGTGGGCATGTGCCATCAGACGCCGCTGGTCGAGATCGTCCCGCTAGATGGGCCTTCCCGGCTGTTTGCGAAGATGAACGTCGACGACGTCCGCTCGGTCGTCCTCGAGCATTTCAAGCCCCGGGGGTTCGTCCGAAGGATCGGGCACAAGGTGGCACGCCTCTTGGACCGGCTCCTGACCGACGAGGTCGGCGATCCGCTCGCGCGGCACTCGATCGACGTGCGCGACGGGCCCGTCTGCGCGTTCCTCGGCCGGCAACAGCACCTTGCCACCGAGTTTTGCGGCCGGATCGACCCGACCGACCTCGACGAATACCTCCGCCACGACGGCTTCAAGGCCCTCGAGCGATGCGTCGGCAAGCTTGCCCCCGACGAGATCATCGACGAAGTCAAGGCGAGCGGGGTCCGCGGGCGAGGCGGGGCCGGCTTCCCCACCGGCGTCAAGTGGGCGATCGTCCGCTCCGCCCGGGGAGACAGAAAATACGTCGTCTGCAACGGCGACGAAGGCGACCCCGGCGCGTTCATGGACCGCATGCTCCTGGAGTCGTTCCCCTACCGGATCATCGAGGGGATGGCAATCGCGGCCCGGGCGGTCGGGGCCCAAGAGGGGATCTTTTACATTCGCGCCGAGTATCCGCTGGCCGTCCGGCGGATCAAGGAGGCGCTCGAGGTGTGCCTCGATCGCGGGATCTTGGGCGACTCCGTAATGGGGAGCGAATCTCGGCTGAAACTCTCCGTGAAGGAAGGGGCGGGAGCGTTCGTTTGCGGCGAGGAGACGGCGCTTTTGGCTTCTCTGGAGGGACATCGGGGAATGCCCCGCTTGCGCCCTCCCTACCCGGCCGAAAACGGGCTGGGCGGCAAGCCCACGTTGGTCAACAACGTCGAAACGTACGCCCTCTTGCCCTGGATTCTCCGGCACGGGGCCGCGGCCTTCGCCCGGCTGGGAACCGAAAAGAGCAAGGGCACGAAGGTCTTCGCCCTGGCCGGGAAGATCCGGCGCGGCGGCCTGATCGAGGTGCCCATGGGAATCACGATCGGCGAGATCGTCGACGAGATCGGCGGCGGCGTGGCCGGGGATAAGAAGTTCAAGGCGGTGCAGGTGGGTGGGCCGTCGGGCGGGTGCGTGCCCGCCGAGCTGGCCGACACCCGCGTCGACTACGAGGCCCTCACCGAGGCCGGCGCGATCATGGGCTCCGGCGGCCTGGTCGTTTTGGACGAGTCGGATTGCATGGTCGACATCGCCCGATACTTCCTCCGCTTCACCCAGGACCAGTCGTGCGGCAAGTGCACCCTCTGCCGCATCGGCACCCGGCGGATGCTCGACATCTTAGACCGCATCGCGACCGGGGCCGGCAAGCAAGGCGACCTGGAAACGCTCGAAGAGCTGGCCAGAACGGTCCGCGCGGGAAGCATCTGCGGCCTGGGGGGAACGGCCCCGAACCCGGTGCTCTCCACGCTCCGCTATTTTCGCTCGGAGTACGAGGCCCATCTCGAAGGGCGTTGTCCGGCCGGGAAGTGCAAGGACCTGATCGCCTACCGAATCAACGACGATTGCATCGGCTGCACGCTCTGTGCTCAGCATTGTCCGGTCGACGCGATTCCGATGACGCCCTACCGGAAACACACCATCGACGACGAAACCTGCACCCGCTGCGACACCTGCCGCACGGTCTGCCCGACGGGAGCGGTGACGGTGGAATGATGAATGATGAAGGAGGATTGAGGATTGAGGATTGAGGATTGAGGATTGAGGATTGAGGATTGAGGATTGAGGAATTGGCTGCTGCCCACTGCCTACCGCCTGCTGCCTACTGTCCGAGCGCACCAAGCTTGGAGCGCTCGCGCGAACACAATCCGGGAGCAAGCCAGCACTTACGTCCCGGAGGGACGCTTGGGAATAGCCCAGCGATTCATCGCTGGGAAGCCGGGCATTACGCGGGTGTTTTGTGCGTCCCGTAGGGACGCTTGAAGGGAGAACGCGACAATTCAGCCGTCCCAACGGGACGCAGCGCCTGGTCGCGCGTTACGTCAACCCAGCGATGAATCGCTGGGCTATTATCGGTTGTCCCTCCGGGACATCAGGTACTGCGGGCCAAAGTGCTACGTCGGTGGTCGCGATGAGACTTAGTGCCATTACCTACTGCCTACTGCCTACTGCCTACTCAACCATGAAGATCACGATTGACGGACGCCAGGTCGAAGTTTCTCCCGGCGCCACGGTGCTCGATGCCGCCCGGAAGCTGGGGATCGACGTGCCCTCGCTCTGCTTCTTGGAGGGGTGCAAGCCGTCGACGTCGTGTCTGGTGTGCATGGTCAAGGTGGGCAACTCGGGCCGGCTCGTCCCCGCGTGCGGCACACAGGCGGTCGAGGGAATGGAGGTCGACAGCGAAACCGCGGAAGTGCACCAAGTTCGCAGGACCGCGTTGGAACTGCTCTTGAGTGACCACGTGGGCGACTGCCTGGCCCCCTGCTGGTTCGCCTGTCCGGCCAACATGGACATCCCCCTGATGCTCCGGCAGATCCGCGAGGGAAACCTGCGCGACGCGATCGTGACGGTAAAGCGCGCCATCGCGCTTCCGGCCGTCCTGGGACGCATCTGCCCCAAGCCGTGCGAGAAAGGCTGCCGCCGCAAAGCCGCCGACGGGCCCGTGGCGATCTGCGAGCTGAAGCGCTACGTGGCCGACGTCGACCTGGCCTCCGGCGATTCGTACCGCCCGGAGTGCAAGCCCGCCAGCGGCAAGCGCGTGGCGATCCTCGGGGGTGGACCGACCGGCCTGGCCGCCGCGTACTACCTCGCGCGCAGCGGGCACGCGGCCACGATCTTCGAGGCCCAGGGCGAGCTGGGCGGGCGCCTCCGGCACGAGACCACGGAAGACGAGTTGCCCCGCGACGTGCTCCGGCGCGAGATTGCCCTGATTACCGATCTCGGCGTCGAGGTGCGCACTGGCACGCCCGTCGGAGACGAGCCGTCCCTAAAGGGTCTCAGAACGCAGTTCGACGCCGTCCTGGTCGCCTGCGGCGCCACCAAGCAGGAAACTCTCGAGGCGTGGGGCCTGAAAACCACGGGTCGCGGCGTTCAGGTCGACCGGGCGACGTTCGCCACGAACCTCGAAGGCGTTTTCGCCGCCGGCAACGCGATCCGCACCAAGGGACTGGTGATCCGCAGTGTTGCCGACGGAAAAGAAGCTGCCCTGACGCTTCACCAATTCCTCACCGGCCAAACGGTCAGTGGCCCGGAGAAACCGTTCTCCTCGCGGATCGGGCGGTTGGACGAGGAGGAGGTTCGGGAGTTCCTTGACGACGCAAGCCAGGCGCCGCGACGGGACCCTTCCGCCCCGACCGGTTTCCAGCAGGAGGAAGCCGCCGAACAGTCGGGCCGGTGCCTGCACTGCGACTGCCGGGCCCTGGACACCTGCAAGCTGAAACGATACGCCGAGCTTTACCATGCCGAGCCGAATCGTTACCGCGGCCAGCGGGCGCCGTTTCACCAGTCGACCCAGCACTCGCAGGTGATCTACGAGCCGGGCAAGTGCATCGACTGCGGCCTTTGCATCGAGATCGCCGCCAACGCCCAGGAGCCGCTCGGGCTCACGTTCATCGGCCGCGGCTTCGACGTCCGTGTAGGCGTCCCCTTCGGTCGCCCCTTGGAGGAAGCCCTCCGCAAAGTGGCCGCCGAGTGCGTCGCCGCCTGCCCCACGGCCGCGCTGGCGATGAAAACACAAACACCCCAATCGGAATTGCCGATTCCGGGCCAGCGGTAAGCTTCCTTTGGATCGCGTGACCAACGGTTTCCCGATAGCTAAACGGGGGAGCCGTTTCTCACGCGATCCTCTGCGTCGTGTTCATCAGCGTGTCATTGCTCTTCTGCCACAAGCCACTCAAGCGGGAGCCGGGCAAAGATGAGCGATTCGTACCGGTGACGCTGGCCGCCTTCGTACAGGCAGCCAATCTTGCGATCCGGCAGGGCGGCCAAGCAGGAATAGGCGCTGGGGCCGGCGTGGAGCGTTTTGCCGACCGGCCAGGTGCGGCCTTCGTCGTAGCTTAGGCGGACCGTCATGTTCACCCGGTCGGAAGGGTTGGCCGCGTTGGAGAAAACGAGGATGCTCTTCTCGCCCGATTCGGGCCACGCGCAGCGGCGGATGCTCCCTTGGCAAAGCGGGTCGGGCAGGGCTTCTTCCTGCCGGGCCGGCGACCACGTCTGGCCGCCGTCGCCGCTGACGGCCGTCACCCGGTTGCGATGACGCGGATCCCAGTTTCGCATGTTCAGCATCACCGACCCGTCGGCCAACTCCACGGCCTCACACTCGTTGTTCATCTCACCGACCGAGCCGCCCAATTGCCAAGATGTGCCGTGATCGTCGGAATAGAAAACGTGCGACCAATACTTGTCGCGGCCCGTGGCGCCGGTCATGTGATCGCAGGGAACAATCAGCCGGCCCTTGTGGGGGCCGCGTGTAAGCTGGATGCCCGCCCCGGGACCGGTCGCGTACCAGGACCACTCGGGCTTCTTCACATGTTGGGTGATCTCCTCGTGCTCGGCCCAGGTCTTGCCGTCGTCGTCGGAGTAGGTGACAAAGATGCGGCGGGAATCCTCGCCGAACCCGGGGCGGATGCGGCCTTCGGGAAACTCGATCGAGTTCCAGGTGTTGAAGAGCCAAACGCGGCCCGTGTCGCGATCGACCACGGCCGTGGGGTTCCCCGCCACATCGCCGCCAAAATCGGAAACAACCTGCGTGGGGCCCCAGGTCTTGCCGCAGTCGGTCGAGCGCCGCAAGAGGGTGTCGATGTCGTCGGTGTCGCTACCGCGATGCGTGCGCCCCTCGCAAAACGCCAGGAGCGTGCCCTGAGTCGTCACCACGAGGGCGGGAATGCGGTACGTGTGGTAGCCGTCGATGCCGCCTTGCCACAGGGCCTGTTGCTCGGGGAGCCGGGCGACCTTCTCGTCAAGCTCCTCCAGCTTAAAGCGCACACTGACCACGGAATTCTTCTCGGGGCCCGGCTCGTAGTCGACGTAGGTCGTGGCCGCCAGCGTGCCGTCGGGCAAAACCTCCAACCCGGGATAACCGCAGTCGCCCGGCCGCTGGTGCTGATGGAGCAGTTTTACGCGGTATTGGCCTTCCCGCTCCGCGACGACGTCGTCGTACGTGCCCACCCAGGCGACGAAATGGCCGCGCGTGGGGCTCTCGGCCGCCGTGTCGCGCATGGCGACCACCAAACGGCCGTCGGGAGCGTAACGAGCGGCGTGCCGGTCGCCGGTCAATGCGGCGGGCAACTCCTTGGCCTCCGACCACGTCTCGCCCTCGTCGTTGCTGGTCATGTAAAGCGAATTGAGCCGGCGGCGGTTCTCCCGCATGAGCATCAGAAGCTGCTTGCCGTCGGGCGAGCGGAGCACGCAGGGCTCGCACGGATCAGCCCCGGGCACCTCGCAGACCTTGCGAAGGCTCTCCCACGTGAGCCCGCCGTCGAAGGAATCGGCCTGCCAGATCGTCAAGGGCGAGCGGTCCCGGTCTTCCGGGCCGCGGTGGACCCACATCCGGTACGCTTTCCCGCTCCGGATGGGCATCACGGTCATCGGGACCACAACGCACTTCAGCCCGTTGGTGGCCATCGGCGTCCACGTTTTGCCCTCGTCCTCGGAGACCGACTGGTACATGTCGCCGTTGCCCGCGAAGACGAACAGCCGGGCCTTGCCGCCGGGATCGACCAGCCGGTGGATCGTGGGGCAGTTGCGAATCGTCGACCAATTCTCCGGCACCTCGATCAACTCACTCCAGGTCAGCCCGCCGTCGTCGCTTCGCTTCATCGGGCCGCAGGCGCCGCCGTGATCGTAGGTCCACACGCAGAAAAGGGTCCGCTCGTCGGGCAGCAGAAGCGTGTGCGGGTGCCCCTGGTAGACTTCCTCGGTGCCGCGGGCGACAACGACGTGGCGATTCGTCTCGGCTGAGACGTCGACGACCGGGATCGTGTACGACTTCGGCTTCTCCGGCCACGCCGGCGGATCAACGAGATTCCCGATAGCCGAGAAGTGGTAGACCCGCATCGTGGCCCGCCAGGGGCGGAGGCCGACCAGTGCGAGTGGACCGTCGCCGATTTCCGCCTCGTGAACCTTTCGGCCGTCGATGAGAAACGTCGCCCGAGTGCCGCGGCGAACCATCTCGAAGTCGAACGGCTCGCCCGGCGTGATATGCTCGGTCGCTTCGTCCAGGAAACGCGTGTCGCCAAACAAAGCCCCCTGCGTAAAGAGGCGCTTTCCGTTGCCGTCGAATCCAAAATGGCTTCGGTCGTCGATCACGAAGGAGGCGGCCGTGTGCTCCAACTCATCGAGGGCCATGCGGACCTTCACGTGCACGTCCCCGGCCCCGACGGCCCGAGCGCCGTAGAGGTACCGGTGGTATCCGTGCTGCGAAAGATACCCGTCGCCCCGCTCCCAAGGGCCACCGACTTCCTGCGCGTCGACCGGCTTGCCTTCCTCGACGAACACGGTCGTCTCTTCTCCCGCGGCGAGCACGACGAGCGAGACGGCCCACATCAACGCGGTCATAGCAATTCTGTTCATGAGATTGTCTCCGCTCAGCGCACGGCTGGTGATGACCGGAATTCAGCGATGTAGGTTATGCTTCAGCATATCGGCTGTCGCTTGTCATCCTGTAAACACGCGATATGCTGAAGCATAACCTACGGACTGTCGCTTGTCATCCTGTAAACACGCGATATGCTGAAGCATAACCTACGGACTGTCGCTTATCATCCTGTAAACACGCGATATGCTGAAGCATAACCTACAGACTGCGTGATCCAAAGCCGCCGTGGCGGCGGCTGCTAAACGGCGAAGTCGTTTTCAGCGGGGCCCACGGTCGTCACTTGCTCACGACCGCGATGGCCACGTTGGCATTGAGGTTTGGGTCTTCCTCGACGCGGCAATTGGCGACAGTGTCCAGGGCGATGATCTCGTGAATGGCGATGCCTTGGTCGCGGCAGAATTCCTCGAAATCCACGAGCGAAAGGAAACGGACGTTGGGCGTGTCGTACCAGTGGTATCCTTCGGCGGCGTCGACGCGCGGCGCGCGGCCTTCGCTGAAAAGCTGCGATCGACAATCGCGGTGCGCCAGGTTCGGGAAGCTGACGATCCCGCGCCGGCCGACGCGAAGCATCTCGTCGAGAACCCGTTTGACGTCCATCACGGATTGAAGCGT
>JBDRTC010000135.1:0-2845 GCA_043824335.1 Planctomycetota bacterium
GCATCGAGTGGATGATGTTGTCCACGTAGTCCTTCGAAACGGTTTTCTCCCGCAGCTCGGCGGCCATCTGGTTGATCGCGGCAGCCAGCATGCCGATTTCATCGCGGGAACGGATCCCCGTGGGAAGCCCGGGTGCAATGCAGATTGGCCACGCAAGCAACAAGCAACTTCGCGAACGACCCATATCGCTGTTCCTCTGTCCAACGGATCCATCCGAAGAGCTGTTCATGTTGCGCGGCGGCCCCACAACAGACATGTTCAAGGTTGCCCGTGCCAACTACGCCGGTGTCTTTGGTGCGGGAGCGATCCGGAGCAACCCGTCGGCCGGCGACGGGATGTTCTACCGGAATAGCAGAACTCGCTTTGCCGACGTCCGAGACGGTCTGAGCAACACTCTCATGGTGGGGGAACGCGCTTCGCGACAGCCCGGATCCTGGGAGGGCTCTGCAACGTGGGTCGGGGCAGTACCTGGAGCCCACCGAGGTATGGGACGCGTCGTCGGCCGTGCCGGTCGAGTTCCCAACCACGTTTTGGGCGACTTCGCCGATTTTGGCAGTTGGCACCCGTTCGGCGCCAGCTTCGTCATGGCGGACGGTTCGGTGAGGATGATCAGCGACGAGATCGACGAAGCGACATACCACGCTCTGGCCACGCGCGCTGGCGGCGAGTAACGCATTTGGAGCCAACCGGAGATCGTCCGCCCCCATTCGCGTCAATCCGCGACAAATTGACCCGCCCTCCCTGAAAGAGTCTTGTGTGTCAAGGCCTCTCTGGCAAGTCTTTGGGCATACGCTCCGCGCGAGCCGTCAAACGGGGCCTCCAGGACCGGACACCGAATATTCTATTGCGGCCGTCTCGCGGACGTTGTGCTTCAAGAGAATGTGTTGCACTTTGTTGATCGTCTGGGTGCGTAGGGCGACCGTTCGCTTTGGCATTCACTTCCTACGGCCGTTCGATGCCCAGTCTCTTCATGCGAGATGCCCTGTCCACTTATTTCCGCCTTCCGCTCGGGAACACGATCGTTTTCCCGTCGGGCGACCAAGTGAAACTGTGGTTGATGCGGACGTATCGGCGATGCTCTCCTTCGAGAACCATTCGCCGGTCGCCTTCGATCAGATCATGGACGCAAAGATTGGCGCCGTTGTCGTAGGCCACCCAAGCGATCTTGCGACCGTCGGGTGACCAGCGGGCGCACCAGCCTCTCGGGTCGAGGTGCTCTTTTCCGGAGCCGTCGGCGTTCATCACCAGGACATGGGCGTTGCGGTAGTCCTCGCCCTTGTGGCCCTTCCAGGACTTTGTCACAGGCCTGCTGCACTCCGCTGGTGGTCAGCACGCCGGCGATTTCCTGCTCGGCCAGCCAGGGGCGCAGTAGCGCCAGGTCGGCGCCGGGCTGTTGCGAGTTCAGAGCCTTCTCCAACACCTGGCGATGCTTTGGTTCGGTGGCCAAAGCATACCCTTTGAGTTCGGCGACCAAGGCCGGCCCCTCGCGACCCTGCACCTGGACGATCGTGGCGGATGGATCGTCGGGCTCAAACGGCTCGATTAGTTTCTGGAAGTCTGAAACCGGGAGGACGAAGAGGACCGCCGGCTTGGACCCGGGATCCTCGGCAGGCATGGCCACCAGCGCGGCGCTTCGCTTCTCATCGACGCCCCCTTTGATGCCGTCCCTGGTTTTGAACATCGTCAAGGGGCTGATAGCCGGCAGCCCCATTTGCTGTGCGGTTTGCTGGATCTTGGCGTCGGTCTCGGCCAGCCGGTTGACGACCAGAAAGCCCATCGCATCGCCGGGGATCACGTCCAACACGTACTCAGCGGCGCGGGCGGGCGTGATCGCCGCCATCGCCAGGCAAATCACCAGCACGACCGGGAACAAGCGTTGTCGAGTCATTACTTGGGCACCTCCACAATCGGGACAGAACTTCGTGCAAACTTCTCCGCCGAGTGCGCGCGTGGACACACCGCCCGCACGCCCCGCACTCATCCATCGAACCGGCCGAAGGTTTTCAAAATCCGCCTGTCATCTATTCGGCCCCGGCCCTGTGATCTTGAGCCTTTGTACTAACCCGTGTCGGGATCATCGATCGTTTGCCGCGTTTGGTCGATCGGAGTCAGGGCGATTCTGGAACTCCCATAGACTGATGTTATCGTCGCGGTTTTGGTCAAGCGGCCTGAAGGCGGCCAGCGCATCACCGGCAGTCGTCCAAATCCGGCTGACCTCGAACTCCTCGCGATTGAGCCGATTGTCGCCGTTTTGGTCTGCCTTCCAGAATTCGTCGTCCTCGCCGCGGAAGGCGTATTCCTTGAACGAGAGTGAGCCGTCGCCGTCGGAATCCTTCTGCGCGAACCCCTTCTTGGCAGCCACCACTTGTTCGGGCGTGCGCTTCGGGTTGATGAATTCCTGTAAACTCAACTTGCCGTCGGCGTCGGCGTCTAACTTGCCAAACACGGCTTCCTGCGGCGTGTTGGTAAACTCATCGAGGTTGAGGTTCCCGTCACCATTGCGGTCGAGGGCGGCGAACACGCATCGATCCGCGGCTTTGCCCGAAGAGCCCCGAGCGTAGTACGAGTTCCTCCCATCCCTGCATGGGTGCGCGGCTCCGGGCGAAGAGCCCCGAGCGTAGTACGAGTTCCTTCCATCCGTTGGTCACCTCCACGGTATACTCCGTCCGAAGGGAGTTTCCGACCTCGGTGACCGTCAGGTGCGACCCGCCAAACGCAAGTCGGGTAAGAGGCAATTTCTCGAGCAACTTGCCGTCAGATTTCCAAGAGACCACGTCCCACATGCCTTGCAGCTTCTGCCTTTCCTGGAACGCGGGTTCGTTCTTTTCCTCAGGAGTCAACGAGC
>JBDRTC010000136.1:0-12554 GCA_043824335.1 Planctomycetota bacterium
GTCCCATTTTCCCTGCGGGAAAATCGGGACAGTCCCCGAGCTATTCTCCGGCCGCTCCTTAGCAGCCCTACCGGACCTTGGTGATCGACTTGATCATGACGGTCTCGACGGGGGTTTGCTCGAAGTCGGCCGTGTCGTGCACTTTGACGTTGGCGATCCGGTCGACCACGCTCATCGAGTCCTCGGTCACGCGCCCGAAAACGCAGTAGCCGTAGTCTTCGGGGTTCAGAGATTTTTCGGCGTCGGGCTTGTGATCGTAGTTCAGGTTGTCCTTGACGTTGATGAAGAACTGGCAGGTGGCGCTATTGATGACGTCGTGCTCCCGGAACATGGCGATTGCGCCGCGCTGGTTCTTCAGCCCGTTGCCGGCTTCGTTGTTCACGGGCGGGTCTGTTTGCTTCTCGATGAACTCTTCGGTGAACTTGCCGCCCAGGATGACCGCGCCCGGGAAGACCTGGTGGAAAATCGTCTGGTCGTAGAATCCCCGGTCGACGTATTTGAGGAAGTTGTCGACGGTTGCCGGGGCGTGCTCGTCGTCCAACTCGACGGTGATGTTCCCCAGCGTCGTCTCGATCAAGACCGCGAGGGGGGCCGATTTCAGTGCCGGCCCGGCCGCTTCGGCGCCGACCCCGCCGGCGTAGGAGGCTGTCTGCACGGCCCCGGGGTTGTCGCCGGCTCCGCTACCGGGCTCGGCATTGGTTTCGTTGGCGTCTTCACCGCCGGGTCCGCATCCGGCCACGGTGAGCCACATGCCCATGGCAGCGGCCGCCACGACGAACTTCCACGTCCTTTGCATCGGATAGCCTCCCTACGGTAGCTTGGGCGTCGGGTGTGGCGTGCGGGAATTTACGCACACCGGCCCGAGGGTCTGTGATGGTCGCTTCGCCTCCCTCGAAGCGCGCGGGCGCCTGGGGGAGGGGATATCATCGGAAGATTGGCGTTGTAGTGCAACCTCGGTTCGGATCGCACCAAAGAAGCCTGGTAAACTGGGGGTTTTGGGAAAATTCCCACTTTGGCGAATTGTGGTAGAATGTCTATTCGAGGGAAACCGATGAACAGCACGTGGTACAACGTCGCCGTGGTGCTTTTGTGGTTGGCCACGATGAGTTGGCTGATCTCGCAGAAGGTGATGCCGTCGCTCTTGGTGGGGGAGGCCCCCAGCTATCGCACGATCGTCGAAGCCCGGCAGGAAGAGCCGATTGGCGGGTGGTGGATGTTGTGGAACGATCGGCGGATTGGCTGGGCGGTGGACAAGACGTCGGTTTTGCCTAACGAGATGACCGAGGTCCGCAGCCTGGTCCATTTCGACGAGCTTCCGCTCGAGGAAATGATCCCCAAGCCGCTCCTTCAACTTCTTCTACAGGGCGACGGATCGAACCTTCGCTTGCGGATCGAGGCCAAGAGCAAGCTGATCTTCGACCCGCTCAAGCGGCTCTCGCAGTTCGAGTCGTCGGTAGGGCTTGAGGGCATGGACGACGCGGTCAAGGTGCGGGGCACGCTCGACGGGTCCGAGTTGCACGTGTCGGTCCATTCCGGCGAGTTCACGTACGAGACGGATACGGTCTTGCCGGGCGATGCCCTGCTCAGCGATGCCCTTTCGCCACAGTCGAAGCTGCCGGGGCTCCGTGACGGCCAATCCTGGAACGTGGAGGTCTTCAGTCCGCTGCGTCCGCGGAACGACCCCGTGGAAGTGCTTCAAGCGACGGTGGAAGGAACCGAGCACGTCGAGTGGGGGACGCAAGTTGTCGAGGCCTGGCTGGTCGTTTATCGTACGGACCCGGGAGCCGGAGCGGCCAGCGCCCGAGTTCCCCGCGGGCGGCTCTGGGTTCGAGAAGACGGGACCGTGCTCAAGCAGGAGGCGAACCTTTTCGATTCCACGATCACGTTCGTCCGACTTCCCCAGAAGAGAGCCGCCACGCTGATTGAGAGCGTCGGCGACTGGAAGTGACCTGGCGTTTTCGAGAAATCCAGTTACCCCGATGGTTCAACAGCATGATCCAGTTCGACGGCGTCACGCGGAGGTACGGCCGGAAAGTGGCGGTGGCCGGATTGGATCTGACGATCCGGCCGGGCGAGCTGTTCGCCTTTCTCGGGCCCAACGGGGCTGGGAAGACGACCACGGTCAAGCTGCTGGTGGGCTTGTTGCGCCCAAATGAAGGGAGCGTTTCCGTCTGCGGACACGACACGGTGTCCGACACCCGCCAGGCGACCCAATTCATCGGGTACGTGCCCGATAAGGCGTTCCTCTACGAGAAGCTCTCCGGCCGGGAGCACCTTCAGTTCGTGGCCGAGATGCGAGGGCTGGATGGGGACCAGGTGGCGGAGGCCATCGCCCGGGAGAGCACGCAGTTCGGCCTCGTCGAGTTCCTCGACGACCTGACGGAAACCTATTCGCACGGGATGTGCCAGCGGCTGGTTTTCGCTTCGGCCCTTCTGCACGATCCGCCCGTGCTGGTCGTCGACGAGCCGATGGTCGGCCTCGATCCCAAGAGCGCCCGCATGGTCAAGGATCTCATGCGGGCACGGGCGTCGGCCGGAAGGACCGTGTTCATGTCGACCCACACGCTGGCCGTGGCCGAGGAGATCGCCGATTCTATCGGCATTATCGACCGCAGCCGCCTCCTGTTCTTGGGCACGCAGGACGAGTTGCAGCGGGAGCTTTCGCTCGGGAGAAGCTCGCTGGAAGAACTTTTCTTGCAACTAACCGCCAAACCCGACGGCCGCGAGCCGGAGGTCCCGGCGTCTGATCGAGAACACTTGTCGTGAGTTGCCCGTGAATCGCGAACCTCCCTCCGATCCGAACGCCGCGGCCGGCTCCACCCGTACGCTCGCAGAACCGCCGGTCCCGGGTCTGCTCTCGCCCGAAGCGGAGTCCCGGGCGTTCTGGCGTATGCGATTTCGCATTGTGGCGACGCTCATCCGGCAGACCTTCTCCCAGGCATGGCTGCGGCTCTCGCTGATCCTGGGGCTGAGCGCGTTTCTGTGGGCGGTGCTGTTCGCGCTCTTCTTCGAGGGTTTCGCGTTCTTGAAGAACACGGTCCCCGGCGACCTGCACGACGAGACCGTGCGGATCGTGTTCGGGGTGTTCTTCATGACCATGACGGTGATGCTGATGTTCTCTTCCGGCATCATCCTTTACAGCTCCCTGTTCAAAGCGCAGGAGGTTGCTTTCTTGTTGACGCTGCCCGGCCGGGTTGAGCGGATCTTTCTGCACAAGTTTCAGGAAGCAATCCTGCTGAGCAGTTGGGCCTTTGTGTTGCTGGGGAGCCCGATGTTGTTGGCCTACGGGATCGTGGCTGGGGCCCCGTGGTACTTCTTCGCGCTTTTGTTGCCGTTTTTGGTCGCCTTCACCTATGTCCCCGCCGGGATCGGGGCGATCGGCTGCATGGCGATCGTGCGCCACTTGCCGAGCGGCCGGGTGCTCGTGCTGGGTACGCTCGTCGCGGCCGTGGTCGGCGGGACGGCGTCGCTCGTATGGTCGCTGACGGGCGACTTCAATCAGGACCTGCTCACGCCCACCTGGTTCCGGGAAATCCTCGACCGGCTGAAATTCACCGAGCACCGGCTGCTGCCGAGCTGGTGGCTCAGCTCCGGGCTGCTGGGGGCCACCGAAGGGGAGTGGGCCGAGAGCGTGCTGTTCCTTGCGCTGTTGATCTCCAACGCCCTTTTCTTCCGTCAACTGGGAGTGTGGACCGCCGGGGCCATCTTCCGGCCCGCCTACAGCGCCCTGTACGGCCGGAGGATTTTCCGCCGACGGGCCAGAGTGGCTTGGGTCGATCGCTTCCTGATGCGGGCGACGTTCATGCTGCCCGTCAAAATGCGACTCTTGATCGTCAAGGACCTGCGGCTGTTCCGACGCGATCCGGTCCAGTGGGGCCAGTTCTTGATTTTCTTTGGCCTGTTGGCTTTGTACTTCCTCAACATCCGCCGCTTCAGCTACGAGGTCTACTACAAAGGCTGGGTGAACATGGTCAGCTTTCTCAACGTGTCGGTCGTGGGGCTGTTGCTCTCGACCTTCACCACGCGATTCATCTTTCCCATGATCAGCCTGGAAAGCCGCCGGTTCTGGCTCCTGGGGCTCTTGCCGCTTAAGCGGGAGACGATGCTCTGGAGCAAGTTCGTCTTTGCCGTGGGAGGCTCGATCATCCCCTGCTCGTTCCTGATCCTCCTGAGCGACGCGATGCTCCAGGTCTCGCCGAAGATCCTGGCCAGCCACCAGTTGACCTGCCTGTTGTTGTGCTTCGGCCTGTCGGGTATCGCGGTGGGAATGGGGGCGAAGATGCCCAGCCTCCGCGAAGAGTCGCCCTCGCGGATCGCCGCCGGCTTTGGGGGAACGCTCAACTTGGTCTTCAGTACGCTGTATATCCTCGTGATCGTGCTTCTAACCGCCGTGCCCGTCCACTTCTACCTCGGCGAGGGGGCCTCCGGCGGGTTGCTGGCCTACCGGCCCGATCTCACCGACTGGCTCCAATTCTGGCTCGTGGCCGGAACGGCCGCCAGCATCGTGTTGGGCGTGATCGCCACGGTCGTCCCCCTGCGGATTGGTTTTCAAGCCTTCCGGACAACCGAGTTCTGAGCCGGGACTCCATTCCGTAGTGGGGTTGATTTGCAGCCAATAAGGCGGCAGGCTCAGGCCAACTGGGGGGTTTGGCCGGATTCTGATCGCTTGCACCGAAACGGGCGACTAGAATAGGGGTTTATAATCACTATGGGAGAACACAATGGGGGAACACGTCCGCCGGGGACCCCTTGCCTGTGCCGCGTACCCCTATTCTTGGGAGTGTGCAAGTTGACGAGTCACCAATTCTCTGATCGCCGGCTGACCGTGGCGATCCAAGTCGTCGTTGGCGCGCTGATCCTCTCCTGGCTCTGCTGGCCGGGCTCGAACGGGGCGGTCACTGCCGAGCCGGAGTTCGTCGGATCGCTGGCCCTGGCCGTCGAGGACGACGTGGCCCGGCTGCTGGAGCTGACCGCAGAGCAGAAAGCGGCCCTCCTAAGGCTGATCAACGCCCGCGAAGACGAGGCCCTTGAGTTGGCCCTGAGGGTCCAGGAGCTTCCGCCCGACGAGAGGGAGCAGGAATTGGCCCCGTTCCGCCGCGATTCGGAACAGAAGGGGTTAAAGTTATTGAGTGCCGAGCAACGCGAGAGGCTTGAGCAGATCCGGGTCCAGCGGGCCGGGCTCTCCACGCTTTCGGAACCGGAGATCGCCGGGCGGCTCGAACTGACCGACGAGCAGCGGGCGCAAGTGGCCGAGCTTCTTCGTCACCGGGCGGAGCAGTTGGACGTCGCTGGCCGCGACGACGCCCACGTGATTCAGGCCGAAACGGAACGCGCCCTGGCCGGCGTGCTCAACGACGAGCAACGCGCGGCCTGGGAGCTTTTGTCTGCCGGCCCCTCGCCTCCGGAGGGCGACTCCCCGGCGCCGACGGACCCCGCCGAGGTCGCCCAAAGCGAGGGGGCCGAGGCGAGCGAAAGCCCTCCCGCGGAGATGGCGGAGACGAGCGCTGCGGAGGCCCCCGAAGCCCAAGCCTCCCGGTCGCCGGAGCGGCCGCCGGAACTCACCTACGCCGAAAGGAGGGACCTTCTCGGCGTCGATCCGGAGAACGCGCGCCTGACGTTCAATTTCCGCTACCACCCGTGGGAAGACGTGCTCGACTGGTTTGCCCAGCAGGCCGGCCTGTCGTTGCTCTACGAGGATTTGCCCCAAGGCACGTGCAACTACGTCGACCCGCGGGAGTACACGACCGCCGACGCGCTCGACGTGCTCAATAGCCTCTTGCTCATCAAGGGCTACACGCTGGTGCGCCGCGAGCGGATGCTGGTCGTCGTCAACGTGGAAAACGGCATCCCGCCCAACCTGGTGACCAAAGTGGCGGTGGAAGACCTCGACGAGCGGGGCGAGTACGAGTTGGTCTACACCGTCTTCCAACTGGACAAAATCACCGCGGAGGAGGCCCAGGCGGAAATCGAAAAACTGATCGGCCCCCAGGGATCGGTCGTTGTTCTGCCCAAGGCCCAGGAGATCGTGGTCACCGAGACGGCCGGCCGGCTGAGAACGATCCGAGACGCCATCCAACGGATCGAAGACCCGGAGGGGCTCAGTTCGCAACAGTTGCGTTCGTTCCCGCTCGATTTGGCCTTGGCCGAGGACGTGCTCGCCATTTTGCGCCAGTTGTTCGGCATCCCCCCGGAGGAGAACGCCGACGCCGAGGGATCGATCCGCCTCGTGCTGGACCCCATCGGAATGCGGCTGATCGCTTTCGGCAAGCCGAACAAACTGGACCAGGTGGCCAAGGTGATCGAGGCGATCGGCGCGTCGGGCACGGGAGGTGTCGAAGGCGGAGCGGTTGAGACTGCGCTGCAATTGGAGGTCTACAACGTCGCTCCGGCCGATCCCGAAGCCGTGCTGAAAGTGATACAGACCCTCCTGCAAGGCTCACCCGGAGTACGGCTTTCCACCGATCCGAAGACCGGGAACCTCATTGCCCTGGCCCCGCCGGGCGACCAGGCCACGATCCGGGCCACGCTCGACCAATTGCGCAACGACGCCAGCGCTGTCGAGGTCGTGCAGCTCCGCTCCCTCGATCCGCAAGTGGCGGTCCTCTCGATCACCAAGCTGTTCGGGGGTGGAGAGAATTCGCCGCTGAAAGTCGACGCCGATCCCACCACGCGGCGACTGGTGATGCGCGGCCCGGAAACCGTGCTGAAGCAAATCCGCGCTTGGCTGGAGGAGATGGGCGAAGGCGAAGGCGAGGGCACGGGACCAGCGAGCGGCGAAAACGTGCGGATGCTGCCCCTTTCGGGCTGGGCGGCCGAATCGGCCCTGGTGCAACTCCAGGAACTCTGGCCCACCATGCGGACAAACAAGATCCGCGTGGTCACGCCCTCGGCCGTGATTCCCACGTTGCGCGCAAGCGCGCCGGCCAAACCGACCGCGCCCGGGGCGTCGCTCTTCGACCAGTTTCTCCGGCTCACGCCCCCGAGCGCTCCGCCGTCCACCCGGGGGCCAGCCCCCCAGCAAACCACGCCGCTTCAAGCCCCCCCGTACCCGCCAGCGGCAGAGCCACCGCCCGAAACGCCTGCCTCGCCGGTCCCCGGCATGCCCGAGTCGCCGGATGCCGTAGAGCCCGAGGGGAAGTCGGCCAAGGCGGGTCCGGGCCGCGCGGTCGGACCCCGGGTGATCTTCGCCTCGGAAACCGTGGCCGCCGAGCCGCAGCCTCAGGAAGAACCAGAGCCCCCTCAGGCCGAACCGGCCCCGATCATCGTTGCCCCGGGGCCCGGCGGGATCATGATCGCCTCGGAAGACATCGAGGCATTGAACGCCTTCGAAGACCTGATCACCGCGCTGGCCAGCGGCCCGATGTCGGGAACGGCCGACCTGACGGTCTTCTATATCGTGCACGCCAAAGCGCCCTCGGTCGCCCAAACGCTGGACCTGATCCTGGGCGGCGGAACCCTGGCCGATGAAACCGGCTCCCCCGCCGGGTCGATGTTGGGCGACCTGGCCGGCGCGGCGTTCGGCGAGGCCGGCGGCCTGGTCGGTTCGCTGCTCGGCCTCGGCGGCGGCGGAACGATCGCGCCCTCCGGCTCCGTCCAGATCATCCCCGACTCGCGGCTGAACGCCCTGGTCGTGCGGGCCAACCCGACGGATACCGACACGATCCGCCAACTCCTGGAAGTTCTCGACCAGCCGGAGAGTCCCGAAGAGATCCTGGCTCAGCCGAAGGCCCGATCGATTCGGCTCTACAACATGCAGGCCGACGAGGTCGCCGAGATCGTCAAGCAGGTCTACCAGGAGCGGATAGGTTCCGGCTCCGGCGGCGGGGGGGGCCGGCAGCCCTCGCCACAGGAGTTCATCGAAGCGGCCATGCGAGCCCGGGGCGGACGCGGCGGCGGGCGATCCGGCGGCAGCACGGCCGAAGAACTTCCAAAAATGTCGCTCGGTGTCGACGCCCGGACGAACTCTCTGATCGTCTACGCCCCGGAGTCGCTGTTCCAGGAGGTCAAGGAGTTCGTGGAAGGGCTCGACGAGGCGGCGATGGGGTCGTCGAATCAGGCCGTGGAGATCGTCTCGCTGAAGCGGTCCAATGCCGAGGCCGTGCAAAAGGCCCTGCAAACGCTGGTGGGCGAGAGTGTCAGCTTCGGCGGAAGCGGCGGCCGCTCGCAACGACCCGGCTCGACCGGCCAACCGGGGCAGCCCGGGCCCCCACCCTCCGGTTCGGGCTTCGACGACATGCGGCAGCGCATGGAATTCTTCCGCGCTTTGCAGCAGAGGTCCGGCGGCTCTCGTCCTTCCTTTGGTGGTGGCAGACCGTCTCCCTCGCCAGGTGGGTTTCGCCCACCGGGACGATAAGCCGAGCCACGGCGATGCGCGGACTATTTTGCCTGGGATAATCTACCCCCACCCGCCCGGGTTCCCCATTCCACGCAGTCCTACTTTTTCCCTTTCTCAAGACAAGATTGGTCCGCGTTCGGCGAATTAACCATAGTAGCCCAATCCCCTGGAGCCGAGGGGAACTTTCGCCCGGCGCCGGGGTTCTAAAGGGATAGCGCCGATGCTGTGCGCTTGGGAAGGCGGCGCGGTGGCGGGCGTTGTCCGTGCTGCCGTTGAAACCGGTACCGGAGAGGTCTTTGCGATGATCGATGTCGAGCGACTGGACGTGAGCGAAGTGGGGGACGTCACCGTTGTCCGTTTCCGCCACCCGAGGATTACCGAGGATCGTGGAATCGAGCAAATGGCCAGGGAGCTGTTCTACCTGGTGGAAACGGAAGGCCGCATGAAGTTGCTCCTCGACTTCGGCTCGGTCGACATTCTCTCCAGCGCGGCGCTGGGGAAGCTGATCACGCTGGATAAGAAAGCCAGGGCGCGGGGCGGCGAGCTCAAGCTGGCCAGCATGGGGCCCACGCTCGCGCAGATTTTTGCGGTTACCCGGCTGGATCGCCTCTTCGACATCGAGAAAGACGAAGCCGACGCGCTCTCCGCCTTTCGCGAGCCGGTCCTCACCGACCTGCCGTCGGCGGCCCCGGTTCCCGCACCAAGCGGCTGATCTCCTTAAACTCCGGCGTGCCGGCCACTTGGCACCACTCGAACAGGGCGGCCTCGGTCGTCGTGAGGGTCGCACCAGCCGAATCCATCCGCCCAAGGGCCGTCTGGCAGTCCACCGCGAATCGCGATCCGACCGCGTCGACGGCCAGATAGACCTCCCAGGCCCCGGCCAACAGGTCCAGCACCGTCTGCTGAACGCAGACGTGGGCCTCGATCCCGCAGACGAGCAGCTTGTGGACGCCCCGGTCCTGGAAATCGTCGAAGATTTTCGGGCAGCCGCCGCAACTGAACGTCAGCTTCGAGGGGATCTCTCCGAGCCGCTCGGCCAACTCGGGGACGGTCGGGCCGAGCCCTTGGGGGTACTGCTCGGTGGCCGCAACGGGAAGCCCCAGAATCCGGGCCCCGTCGATCAACCGCCGGACGTTCCACACCACCCGCTCGTGCCCGGCGATCGCCCCGAGGAGCTTCTCCTGCACGTCGACCACCAACAGCCCGGTGTCGTCCGGCGACATCAGCACCGGGCTTCGCCGAAGGGAGTTCATGTCGCTCATAGCGGGCAAGATAGCAGATTGCGGTGAAGCCGCAACCGAGAGGGGCCCCGGATCAACGGGTCAAAAAAAGAGCCCACGGGTTGCGGCCCGTGGGACTCGGATATTCACGCTTCTGGCGCACACCCCGCCCGGTGCGGGCGGCAGGCTTTAAGCCGCCCCGCTGGCAGGATCGTTTTCAAATACCGCGGGCCATGGGACCCGCCGACTACCAGTTCATTGCGATCGAATCGGCCTGCTCGCGGACATAGCGCTGATCGAGCGAGCTGAGTCCATCCATGGCAACGCGGACGTATCGGCCGTCGGGCTTCTGCAGGCGAACCGTGCCGTCGTCCAGCGTGGCCACGAA
Source organism: Planctomycetota bacterium (assembly GCA_043824335.1). Lineage (GTDB taxonomy): Bacteria > Planctomycetota > Planctomycetia > Pirellulales > Thermoguttaceae > JBDRTC01. The sequence continues at coordinate 9,944 of JBDRTC010000136.1, forward strand.
GCTGGCCTCCACCTGGTACCTGCCCGTGCGGTCGGTCCAGGTCCTCGGCAAACTCCCGTTGTTTAGGGCAGATTCCGCAGCCGCCGCGGCAGGCTCTTCGGCCGGCGCGGCAGGTTCTTCCGCAGGAGCTGCCGGAGCGGGGGCCTCGGCAGGTGCAGCGGGCTCTTCGGCGGGCGCCGCCGGTTCTGCAGCCGGGGCCGCTGGAGCGGGTTCTTCGGCGGGCTTTTCGGCCGGAGCAGCCGGAGCAGCTTCCTCAGCAGGCTTTTCGGCCGGAGCTGGCGGAGCAGGCTCCTCGGCGGGCTTTTCGGCCGGAGCAGCCGGGGCTGGTTCCTCAGCGGGCTTTTCAGCCGGTGCCGCGGGCTCTTCGGCCGGTGCCGCTGGCGGGGCCGGGGCCTCGGCCGGAGGTTCCGGCATGGGCGCTTCGGCGGGGGCTTCCGCCGGAGCGGGCGCCTCGGCCGGAGCGGGGGCCTCCGGCGCCTCGGCCGGAGCGGCCTCCTTGGCCTCTGCGGGCGGTTCCGGCACCGCGGGTGGAGGCGGCGCGGGAGCCGACTCTTCAGCAGGGGCGGGCGCTTCGGGCGGCACCGCGTCGGAAGGGGATTCCGCGGGGGCTGCGGCCGGGGCCAACTCTTCGACGGCCTCTTCGACGACCGCTGCGGCCGGTCCGCACGCCGGCGGGCCACACGGCTCACAACAAACCGGCTTCACTATACAACAGCTCGCGCAAGGGCGGGCACGGCAGCGGCCCAACAAGTTGTCCAGGAACTTGCAGGCCATGGCTCCCTCGACCGAGACAAACACGACCACGGTCAGGGTCGTCAGAATGACTCCCACTCGTCGCATCGCAGCATCCTCCCGTTTCTAAACCGACAGACATTTGATACAACCCCATTAAATAACACTAGTCTCGCTCAAAGGCCGATGCAATCTTTTTCGCTTGAAACGGCAAAAAAGGGTAGAACGTCGTCCGTTGGCCCTCGTCGGCCCCGCATCCCCCGACGGACCCGCTGGCCCACCGCCTCCCCTGGCAATCTCGGCCCGTTTCCGCCATATTGGTCCGTCTGGCACCCTTGACTAACCGTGCAGCGGCCCCGGGGAGGTCTTGATGAAGACCCGTTCGACGACGATCCTGACCATCCGCCACGGCGGCGTGGTCGCCATGGGGGGCGACGGCCAGGTCACCGTGGGTAATTCGATCATGAAGGCCGACGCCGCCAAGCTCCGACGCCTGCTCGATGGCAAGGTGATCACCGGTTTCGCCGGCGCCGGGGCCGACGCCTTCGCCCTCCTGGAGCGTTTTGAGGCCAAGCTCAAGGACTTCCCCGCCAACCTTCCCCGGGCGGCCACGGAGCTGGCCAAGGAGTGGCGCACCGACCGCGTGCTCCGGCGCCTGGAAGCGATGCTGGCGGTCGTCGACGGCCGCCACACGCTCCTACTGACCGGAAACGGCGACGTGGTCCAGCCGACCGACGGCGTGCTGGGCATCGGCTCCGGCGGCAATTACGCGGTGGCCGCGGCCCGGGCGCTGATGGCCCATTCCAAGCTGGGGGCCGTCGAGATCGTGCGCGCCGCGCTCGAGATCGCCGCGGGGATCGACGTCTACACAAATACAAACATCGTGGTGGAGGAACTGGAGTGCGAGACTTGACGCCCCGCCAGATCGTGGCGGAGTTGGACCGGCACATCGTCGGGCAGGACGACGCAAAGCGGGCCGTGGCGATCGCGATCCGCAACCGCTGGCGCCGTCTGCGGCTTTCCGAGGAGATGCGCACGGAGGTCGCCCCAAAGAACATCCTGATGATCGGGCCGACCGGCGTGGGAAAGACCGAGATCGCCCGACGCCTGGCCCATCTCACCGGGGCCCCGTTCATCAAGGTGGAAGCCAGCAAGTACACCGAGGTCGGCTACTACGGCCGCGACGTCGAGAGCATGGTCCGCGAGCTGGTCGAGAACGCCATCTCCCTGGTCCGCGAGCAAGAGCAGGAGAACGTTCAGCAAGAGGCCGAGCGGCGGGTCGAGAAGCGGCTCCTCGACCTGCTCCTGCCTCCCTCGCCCGCCAGCGGGGCCCTCGAAGAAGGCGCCGAGTTGCACCAGCGCCACCAGCGCACCCGGGAGAAGATGAAGGCCATGCTGGCCTCGGGCGAGCTGGACCAGCGCCGCGTCGAAGTGGCCGCAGAGCAGAAGCAACTGCCCGTGATGTTCACCGGGGTCGGCATGGAGCAGATGGATCTCGATCTCCAGTCGATGCTGGAGAAGTTTCTCCCCAGGCACACTTCCCGGCGGGAGATGACGGTGGCAGAAGCCCGAAAGGCCCTCTTCGAACAGGAGTGCGACGCCCTGATCAACCGCGACCAGGTGCAGGCCGAGGCGATCGAGCTGGCCGAGAACACGGGCATCATCTTCGTCGACGAGCTCGACAAGATCGTGGCCAGCGAGCACGCGCACGGGGCCGACGTCTCGCGCCAGGGCGTCCAGCGCGATCTCCTGCCGATCGTCGAAGGCACCACGGTGCAAACACGCTATGGGTTCGTCAAGACCGATCACATCCTGTTCATCGCCGCCGGGGCCTTCCATCGGGCCAAGCCGAGCGACCTGATGCCTGAATTGCAGGGCC
>JBDRTC010000137.1:0-2126 GCA_043824335.1 Planctomycetota bacterium
GGTCAGCGCGCGCTCCAGGGCCAGCGACACGCCCCCGTCCTCCTGGCCCAGCCACCGGCGAGCAGGACACAGCCCGCTCTTGCACTGCCGGCAGTAGAAGTAGGTGCAGGGCACCGTCACCTTCAGACCCAGTACGGCTAGACGGTCACAATCTCCCGGACGCGCAGCGCGTCTTCCCCCTCCACCGCGAAGCGGTTTCGTTCAATGCGCCTTATGCCGACATCGGCATAAGGCGCACCTGCTCCGCAAGTTCATCTCCTTCTCGGAGCGTGCCGGACCAGCCGGCAGCTTCGGCCGAGTGCTGCTCGAGTACACCGGCATCATGTTTGACTACTACCGCCAGTACAAGGACGGCGAGATCTCTGGGAAGGTCTTTCGTCGGCGGATGGCGCCGATCCGGCTGCAGGTCGAGGCCGTCCTGGCGCGCGCGGCACAAGTGAAGATCAAGCGGCTCTCGGGCTCGTGCGAGAACATCCTCGCCCATCGCGAGGCGCTGTGGACCTTCGTCGAGTGGAGCCAACGAACAACCACGCGGAGAGGGAACTGCGCCGGTTCGTGCTCTGGCGCCGACGCAGCTTCGGTACGCAGAGCGAGCGGGGAAACCGCTTCGCCGAGCGCATCATGACCGTCGACTTTCTTGTGGGTTTTGAGCATCGATCAGACGCCGAGCGGTTCCTTAACGAGCTTCGCGAGAGACTCCCGATGTTCGCCCTGGAGTTGCACGCCGAGAAGACGCGCCTGTTGGAGTTTGGGCGGCTCGCCGCTCGGAACCGCCAGGCCCGTGGACTCGGTCGGCCTGAGACGTTCGATTTCCTCGTCTTCACGCACATGTGCGCGAAGACGCGGTCCGGCCGGTTCATGCTGAAGCGAACGACGATCTCCAAACGGATGCGGACCAAGCTACGCGAGGTGAAAACCGAGCTGATGCGACGTCGGCATCGATCCATCCCGGAGCAGGGGCGCTGGCTGGCGAGCGTGGTGCGAGGACACCTCGCTTACTATGCAGTGCCCGGCAACATCGATGCGGTGGCGGCCTTCCGCACCCAGGCAACGCGGCACTGGTACCGGGCGCTTCGGCGCCGCAGCCAGCGTAGCCGTCTCGACTGGAAGAGGATGAATCGTCTCGCTAACCGATGGATCCTTCCCGCTCGCAAGATGCACCCTTGGCCTGACGACCGATTCGACGTTAAGACCCGAGGCAGGAGCCCAGTGCGTTAGTAGCTTATGGGAAGCGAATGGATACGGGGAGTGCGGATGTAGATGACATGCGAAATCAAGTGAGTAGCCGAGTTTCGCTCCCCATAAAAAACCTGTCCCGTGGCAACGGCCTGTGGTGGAAAATGGGTTGAAGCTCGGGCGGCATCGTAGTGCGTTCGGCGTACTGATTCTCGTCGATCCCGTCGAGCATCGGGGCGGCACTCCAAACGATTCACTGTTCAGCAAACCTCGGCACCCCAATCGTTCGCGATCGACAAGCAGCGCTTTGAGCTCCATTTTTATGGAGACATGATCGACCAATGAATTCGACCAACGCATGGAAATTGCGGAACACCTGAAAGGCTTCTCCATACCCGCTCTCCATAAACAATTACTTCCCATAAGCTGGGATCTGAACGGGGGGCCGCCGGGGCCGCCCGCAAGGGCGGTCCCTACCGTGATCCCCAGCACAACGTGCGTATCCAGACGCTGGCGCGCTTCGTGCGCCATTCAGGCAAGCGGCCCGGCGGCCTGACCCGAGGCCCGACATCCAGGAGCCGGTCATCGGTGCCGGCACTCAGCCAGCGGCACGCGGCCACCGGCACCGGTCACCGGCCCCGGTCACCGGCACCGGTCCTCGGCACCGGTCATCGGCACCGGTCATCGGTGTTGGTGTCGGCCACCGGCTACGGCTACTGTTCCGGTAAGCGTGACTGAGCGTCGCCGGATTCGGCAGGCGGCGTGCCGGAGGCGGTCGGGCTCGTCCTGACGCCCCGGTTGCAGGGCCGCACGTTTCGGCGAGGGTGCGGTCGAATTCGCTGGCGTATCGCGTCGGAATGTGCCACAAGGGGTTGATGGCGCTCAGCGAGGTAGACGACAAGCAGGCCATGCTGCTGCGGTACCGCAACCGAGAGATCACGGCTGCGGAC
>JBDRTC010000138.1:0-5855 GCA_043824335.1 Planctomycetota bacterium
AGCACCATCGCGTCTACTTTTTTCGTCCTTTCAGGAATCGCCGGAACAGTGTATGAACGCTTGTTGGAGTCGTGAGGATGGCGGGAAGTTGTCCGGACCTATCTGCCGCTGCCGCATCCTTGAGGCAACCGGCTCGGGCCCGTGGTCGTACAACTCGCGAGCCACAATCTTCCCGTCGGGCCGGATCCACTCCACGTAGCGAAAACGATCTGTCCGAATCGCACGGCCCATGACTTCGTCGCCACGCGGAAATTGGCTGAGAGTCGAGACGTATCGAATCCGAGAGACCTTGGGTTCTCGGCACACCGAATCTGCCTTGATTGGACTCAACGGACTTGATCCACGATCCGGCGATCATCCCCCCCCCAAACAGATGCAGCGTTGATGTGCCCGGCTGAATCTGGGAATTCGGTGGCTTTTCAGGGTATGATGGTAAAGCAACCACTTCTACGGAGGAAAGATCATGTCTGGATTTGGGATTGGGTTGGGGATCTTATGCAGCATCTGTGTGGGGGTCGCGAGTTCGGCGGGACCACAGATCGTGCCAGATTGGTCTGAAGGTGAGTCCGCCTGGACTACACAGAGCTACTGGCAGGACGAAAATATCCTGCAGAAATACACCTTCACGCCGAACAAGGCCGACCTAACCGCGGGCGAATTCAGCATGCAAGTCCACATGCAGGTGGCGGCGAACCATCCCAAAGACCTGGTCGAATTGCGTTTGGCGTTACCGAGGCCGCTGGATTTGTCCCAGGCCGAGGCCGTTGAACTGTGGCTGAAAGTCGTCGACGGCTCCGGTTTGAAGGCGCGCAATGCGTACTTTTGCAGTCCGGAGTTCAAGAAGCTCGCCATTGCCGATTGGCTCGATGAAGTCGACGTGTCCGCGCCGGGTCAGTGGCAACGGACCGTGGTTGATCTCACCAACGTGTCCGTCCTCGATAAAGCCACCCCGAATCAGGCCGGCATCTACGACCGACACGACGTGACAACCATCTGTCTGAATTTCCAGCTACCCCCCGGTGCGGTAGACCTCACTTTGCTGATTGATGGAATGCGGACCACGACGCTGCCCCCTCTTCCCGAGCGCCTGCGGGCGGCAGCGGTCAAAGCGGATCGAGGGTTCTGGAGATGGCGGGCCAAGTATCCTGAGAGGGACTTGTCGCCTCGACCGGATGACGGGCGGAATCTGGCGCTGAGTATTCGCAAGCTCACCCACGGCATTGCTCCCGAACGGCCGTTTCTGATTTGGGGCATTGGGCCAAGCTATCTCAATTTCCTGGGAGATGGCACCGCTTTGGCGTGTCATCTGCGGCAACGCTTTCCAGATGCCCCTCCGATTGTTTACAAAAAGCACGTTGGCTCATCGGTGCCCTGGCGCTATGTGCTGGGCTGGGCAAATCACGTGGTTATCCCCGAACAACCAGACTTGGTTCTTCTGTACGGCATCGGACTTGAGAGCGATCTGGAAAAGATCTTCGAGACGTTTCGCAGGCAGACTAGCGCCGACATTATCGTGGCCAGTGTCCACTGGAAAGCTGACGACGTGAAGAATTGGGGGAAGGATGAAGACGTCACGAATTTTGCGGATATTCCGGAGATGCGCCGGATTTGTGAAAAGCATGGCGTGGAGTTCGTGGAAAACCGCAAGGAATGGGCGAGGTACCTGCGCGATCACGACATGAAAGTTGAAGTGGAGCCCGAACATGGTCTGCTTCTAGACGGAGTGCATCAATCCAAGTATGGAGCACTCGTGATCAACGAGAACATCGTTCGCCATTTTGCCGTCAGAGATACATATGCGTATGCCCCCGATAGCCGGGAACGCCGCCTGAGCGTGACGCAGAACGAGGCGGTCTCCGGCAAGGAAAGCGCGACGATTGCAGACCCGAACTGGACCGTGCGGGAGGGTGCGGCCAGCACCACTGCTTCGGGCAGCCGGATCAAGGTTCGTTTCACAGGCAATCGGATCGATCTGATCGGTGTCGAGTCGCCGGACGGTGGTAACGCCCGGGTTATGCTGGATGGCTTACCCGCGGAAGAGGTGCCCTGCTTTTTTGCTGGTCCGATTGTGCCCGGTGCGAACAATGCCCGTCCGAAGCAAGGATCGGTCGGGGACATCGGCCCTCACGGCATTGCTGTTTGCGGGGATCTTGTTCCACAGACCTGGACAATCCTGGTGACGGACGACGAAGGAAACTACGAACTAACGGGCAGCGTCACGGGGGCCGACGGCATGGGGCATATGTTAAAGCCGTTTATCAGCAACAGTGGTCAGATCGGCATCCCCCCGGAACTCTGGCGGCATGGGGCGGGGTGTGTCCCCTTTCTGCACCCATGGGATGGCAAGATTCTCAACAAGACAGGCGATGCCTATACGTTCAACGTCTATCGTGCCTGCGAACCGATGGTCGATTTTCATGGCAAAGGCGGTGAATTTCGCATCACTCTCTTCCAAGCCCTGCCGAATCAAGCGCATGTTCTTGAGCTGATCGCCGTCGGAGACGGCAAGGTGACGGTCAAGTTCTTCGACATCTTTGAGCCTCCACTGCGTTGATCGTCCATGATTCCGAGCGAGACGGCCCAGTTGATCCAGCATGGCCGATTTGACACGGGAAGGCCAACCACGGGGTAACGGAATTTCGGGAGATGACGGTTTGGCGGGCATGGGGACGCTCCAGGAAGCTCTTCACAGGTGGCTTCTTGAAGAGTGCCATAAGCCGCGGCCGGGTCATGGGTCAGGACCAATACCAAAGGGGTCAAAACTCAGTGGACCACCGCGGTGTCCAGCGATCGTGACGGTAGGTTGTGTTTGGCGCACTCGTTGCCGATAATGGCTCCGTCCTGGCCGGTACACGGTGCTATTACTCCACCAAGGAACCTTGCGATGTGCACTATCGTCGTCCATGGCACGCTGGCTCGCGATGAGACGTGGTGGCGAGTGCAGAAACCGGGTGGGTTTCTGGATGCGCTGGCCAGGGGCATGCTGGAAGGGGGACGGGAACCCGATCTCTGGACGACCGGTGGCCGCCACGTCTCATGCTTCGGGCAACTGCAGCCAAAGGGAAAGTGGGGTTTCTTCGGAACCGAGCATCCGCCGTTCGATCAGATCAGGGGGCAATTCCGTTGGCCAGGCAGCAATATGCACATCGATCGAGTGAACTCGGGCGAACAACTGGCCCGATATCTGGAGGCACTGGCCAGCATCAGTCCTGGGGAGACCATCGATATCGTGGCTCACAGTCACGGCTGCAATCTCGTCAAAGTGGCGACAAACCATGTTTCGCCAGGCGTCCGGCTGGGCCGGGCGGTTTTCCTGGCTTGCCCGCATTGCGAGAACGCGGGAGGCGGCTCGGGCCACCATCTCTATCGCCTGGACGTCGACAGTCTGTCAAGAGACGGCGGACCCGGCTGGCCGGTCCTCAATGTCTACAGCGAGGAAGACACGGTGCAGACGGATGTCGCCGAGGGCTTCCCGGACTTTCTGGCTGGTGCCACAGGAACACGCTTCGCACCTGTTTTTCGCGCCCATCGCACAGACTCGGACCCAATGGCCCGCGGCGCCTATGACAATCTCAGACTGCCGACCCGAATGGGAGGGGGGACACACGTGCACTCCGCCATTCACAGTCCCACGGTCGGACGGGTGGTCGGCTACTGGCTGGCCTGCTGGCCGACGCCGTCCGGCGAAGAATGCCTGGAGCTGTTTGGTATCGACGTGTTGACCGATCGCGATACGGGCTAGTCCCCATGAATCGCTGTGTCGGCCGAAGCGAAGAATAGACATTGCGGACAGCACGGGTTACAATGCCCGACTATTGCCGATTGGGAGATCGAGCATGCGATGTGAGCGCTGCGGAAGCGACTGTCGAGGAGACGCGAGTTCGTGTCCGAACTGCGGAGCGGCGCTCATGCCGCAGGCATCGCCACTGAATGCGATTACCGATGATCTGGCTGAACTCCAAAAGGAGCTGAATGGTCAACTGAATGACGCCATGGCATCGCTGGATCGCGACCTTGCCGATTTGACCTCGCCGCGCGAGACGAAGGCCCGAACGACACCGCCCAGTCGGGGATTTCGGAAGACGTCGGAGCCGAAATTCGCACGGGCGTCCCAATTGGCCAAGCCGGCGCAACTCATTGCGAGCCCATTCGCCGCTACGCCGGCAAAGCGCGAGCATTCGAAGCTCAGCTTGTTTCGCGATGTGGCCGCAGCTGTGCTCGAAGTAGACATACCGCATTTCAACTGGCTCAACTACGCGCTCTTTCATGCCGGCGTTCCTCCCGTCTACTGGGTTGAAGTCAAGAACACCGGGCACCGGACGATCGAGAACCTTATTGTGGAGATCGGCCTGTTGCCCGAAGACTACGGACCGGCATGGCAAGCCAGCACCGGCAGGCTTGAACAGACCGAACAGTGGAGGGACGAAGCGGTGCGCCTCCCGCTTCGGCTCCGCCGGCTCAAGGACGTCGTCGAAACGGAGAGGGCTACGCTGCAAGTCAGGGTCTCTGAGGACGAAAGGGTCCTGTGGGTGCGAACCATCCCGATCGATGTTCATCCATATAACCAATGGATCCTGATTCCCGAGGCGATGGGTTTCTTGGCCACGTTCGTCACGCCGAATCGCGAGGTGATTCAACAAATCCTCAAGAAAGCAGCCGTACGGCTTGCTGAGCGGACAGGTGACGCGTCATTCGACGGATACCAGCGTCTTGAGGAACAACCTGAACGCGTCCGTGATCAGATTGCGGCACTGCACGACACGCTTCTGGAGGACTATGCCATCGAATACATCAATCCGCCGGCGAGCTTTGAAAGGTCCGGCCAGAAGATCCGCTTTCCGGAGGAGACGATCGAGCACGGGCGCGGCACATGCATGGACCTTTCCGTTCTGCTGGCGGCACTGATGGAACAGGCGGGGTTGCACCCCATCATCGCTGTGATCCCCGGCCATGCATTTGTCGGATGTTGGACAGAAGAGTATGTCTTCACAGAGCCCGCACCTGATGTCGTTCAGGATATGTATCAAGGCGGGGAAATCGCGACGGCAATACAGGACGGGTTACTCCTGTTTGTCGATTCCACCACGCATACGGCCGGCCACGCTTTCGATGTGGCTGAAGCCGAAGGACGGCGGCATGTCGACGAAATACTTGCGGAAGCTATGGAAGAGGGCAAGATGAATCCTGATGAATCGGCGACGTTCCTCTATTTAGTGGACGTCTGTGCGTGTCGCGGCGCGGGCGTGACACCTCTTCCATAACACAGCTTCTGACGAACGAGCCCTGCGATATGCACATTGACGGCGACTGGCCTTTCGCTCCGGATTCGACATGGTGGCGAGCACAAAGGCCAGGTGGGCTCGGATACGATAATCCGCGGCCAATGGGAAATGAACGGAGATTGAAATGACAGATCATGAAATGGGGAACACGCCACCTCCGCTGTGGGTGCGGTTATTGCTCTGGGGAGCAGCGACCCGTGCCCGGGCATTCGCAATCATGTGGCCGATGCTTCTCTGTGGCGCGGCGATTGAAGTTGTCTGCGCGTTTTCAAAGCCGTCTTGGCCTGCCATTCCCCCGCTCGTACATTTCATCACGGGGGTGGTTTTGCTGGCTGTTATACTCAACTGGCTGGCAATCCGTTGGGCTGACCGACACGGTTGTTGGACCGAAGCGTGGGCGACTCGGCAGCAGGGGGGAATGAAGGAACACGCAATGCCATTCGTCCTCGTGGCCCTCGGCGCGGCTGTCGGTGTTATGCTGTCCGAAATGCTTGCCGTTTAGAGCGGTGAAATAGGTGGAGTAAGAGCTTCCTCCCAGTGCAGTGAAAAGATCACTGCAAAGGAGGAAGAGAT
>JBDRTC010000139.1:0-2307 GCA_043824335.1 Planctomycetota bacterium
CGTAAAGGCCCCGGCTAGCCAAGCGATGACCAGCACCAACACAACGAGCCCCCCCACGGCCGGCAGGCCTCTTTTCAAGGCAACTGCGGCAACGGCATTGAATTTCATGGCGTTCGCTCCCCATAAGCTCGTCTTATGCAAATGCAGGGGACGGATGTTCTTGATCTCCCACTGTCGATTTTACCGAACGAGGCATCGCCGTCGAGAGAGGATGGGTCCTATCTGTGGGGGGGCGGCATCCCCGCCGTTTGGCGCCGCAAGCGATGGTCGAAGAACAACTTCGCGGTTCGTGCCTGTAGGGAATGCGATGGTCCTGCAAGCGGTTTCCGGCACATTCCGCAACGTCTATGATTCCTAAAGCACGAAGGGATCCGATGACAGAGCACCCGATGTCGAACGACGAGAGCCCCGAGCAACTGCGCCGGCGGCTGGCCGAAGCCGAGCGGGCGTTGGCGGCCGCCCGGGCCAAGTTCAAGCGGCAACTGAAGCTTGCCGCGACGGTACACAAGAGCATGCTGCCACAACCAGTGCGGCATGAACGAATCCACGTCGACGTGCGATACGTGCCCGTCGACGAGGTCGGCGGCGATTACTGCCAGGTCCATTTTCCGGACGGGGAGACCTGTTACATCGCGATTTGCGACGTGACGGGCCACGGCATCGGCCCGGCGCTGTTGGCGACCCGCGTCAGCAGTGAGGTGCGACAGAACATCGTCTACGGCCGCGAGCCCCGCGACATCGTCCGGTCGCTGAATCGCTTCATCTGTGACGAATTCGAGGAAACCTACCTGTACCTGACCTTCGTCGTGGCGCGGATCGACCTTGAGCGCCGCCGGATCACGTGGAGCGGGGCCGGGCACCCCAGCCCTTTGTTGATTCGCGCGGGCGGCCAAACTGTCCAGCCGTTGGTCAGCCAGACTCTGATGATTGGGACACTGAGGGAATGTCTGGCGCGCGAGCCGCAGCACACGGTCGATCTCGAGCCGGGCGATCGCCTCCTCTTTTACACCGACGGTTTGACGGAGACGGCCAACGCCGACGGCGGCTTCCTGGGTACCGCGGGCTTGGGCGACGTTGCCGCCCGGGCCAAGTCGGTGGGCCTGTTCGACCTGGCCGACCATCTTCTGGACTGGATCGCCCGTTACCAGCACGGGCCGACCACCGACGACATGACAATCATTGTGGCGGAGATTCAGTGATCTGCTTTTTCAACGGGCTGCGCCGCTTCCGGCGACGCCAAACCCAAAGTGCACCCGCCAGCACTGCCAGCGGCACGGCCCCCGCGACCACCGCCTGAACCCAGGCGGCCAAGAGCAGGATCTTGTGCGCCAACGCGCTGTGTTGGTCGGCCGTCTTCGGAAGCTGGCCCGTGTATTCCGCCACGTGGTGCAACAGGCTCACCGCCGGCGAGCGGTCGGGAATCTCCTGGTGGCAGGCGAGACAAACGCCTTGGCGGTCGATGTGGGCTCGCTCCTCGTTGTTGAGCGGACGAGAACGCTTGAAGTGGTGGCCCACGGTCTGCAACTGTCGGCCCTCTTCCGTGACCAGTCGCGACCAGTCGGCCGTGAGCCCTTCGATCGGCGCCATCTGCGTGCGTGCGTCGTGGGAGAGGATGTGTCCGTCGACCGTCTCCAGGTCGACCACCACGCGCTCGCTCGGCGTGCGGGTCAACAGGCCGCCGCCGATCCCGTACCCTAACGCTTTGTCGGAAAGATGGCACGACTCGCAGGTGCGGGCCCCTTTGGTCATGGTGTGCGGCTGGGTGGGGCTCATGTCGATCGAGAGTTGGCCCTCGGCTTCCGAGCCTTCGCTTTCCGGCGTGGTGCGGAAGATGCGGTTCAGCGTGATCGGCGTACCGTCCGGCCCGATCACGGTGGCCGAAACCTGGCAGCCGGGCGCCACCGGCGTGACGCGCCCTTCGCCGTTGACGCCCAGTGCCGGCTCTTCCCATCGGGTGAACGAACGCTGTTCCTCGATCTGGCCGGGGATGGTTGTGTCGTAGCCCGTCTCGCCGCGGTCGGCCGCACATTCGGGCTCGAGGTGCCGATGTCCGGCCCCCAGCCAGTCGAAGCTCGTCTTGCCGCCCGAGTAGTCGATCTTCACGTGGCAGCCGTAGCACTGCGGCGCCCAGGCGGCGTGGCACGTGTAGCACTCCATCCTGCCGACGTGCCCCCGGACCGTCTTCATGGCGATCAACCCTTCGAGGCTGAGTGCCTTTTCCTTTTCGATCCGTTTGAGCGGCTTAAGCTCGATGTCTTTGCCGGCGGTCGCGTGCACGATCACCTTGTCGCCATCGCGGACGACGTT
>JBDRTC010000140.1:0-25123 GCA_043824335.1 Planctomycetota bacterium
ATCGGAACCGAGCACGGCGTAGCCCAATCGATCGTCGACGTTGATCCAGCTCCCCTGGTGGAGCGCGCCGGTTTCAGGCTTCACGCTCCCCTCTTCCCCGTAGAACTTGCGTGGGCTCTTTTGGTAGACCCATCGCGGATCGTCGAACAGGGTAACGTTGCCGCTCGTGGCCGACTCGATCCCGGCCTTTTTCCGGTCGTTCTCCATGACTTCCAGGTTGCGTTCCACCTGATTGCTCAGAAGCTCCAGAAATCGCAATCCCAGCGCACCGGAGAGGTCCTCTTCCGGGAATCTCGGCGGCTCGACGCGGTACTGTTGGGGAATCTCTACGTTCGCCTCCCCGGCAGTCAGGGGCGAGGTGACGGCAGTGACGGCAAGTGTCAAGACAACCAAAGTGGCGATTCGCGTGTGCATGAGCGAGCCTCCTTGGCATCGTAGATCGTTTTCGGTCTGCCGTGTCCAAAATCAGGTTGCACTTTGCACCTCTACTCCTTGACCGCCGCGGACCATTGCTCGAATTCGCGCTCAAGCTCGGCGGCAAGCTCGGGTTTCTCTTGGGCCAGGTTCTTGGTTTCGCCGGGATCGTCGGCCAGGTCGTAAAGCTCCCACGACTTGCCGGTCCGCGGCTTGACGAGCTTATGCCGGCCTCGCCGGACGGCGCTGTTGCGGTTGTACTGCCAGAAGAGCGACTGATGGGGCGAGGCCGCCCGGCCCGCGAGCGCGGCGGTGGGATCGCGGCCGTCGAGCGTGAGATCGCCGGGCGCTGGTGCATTGGCCGCATCGAGGATCATGGGGAAGAAATCGAGGCTCACCAGGGTCTCGTCGCACACCGTTTTCGGCGTGATCCGCCCGGGCCAGCGGACCAGGCAGCACACGCGAATGCTCCCCTCGTAGATCATCGCCCTCTCGGTTCGGTACGGCTCGTTGGAAGCGCAGTTCATTTGTGCCGCGAACGCCCCGTTGTCGGAAAAGAAGATCACGAGCGTGTTCTCCCTGAGCCCCAGGGCGTTGATCTGGCCGAGCACGCGGCCGATTCCCGCGTCGAGCGCAGTGACCGTTGCCTGGTAACGCTCTCCGACGTCGAGCGTGTCGGGCGCATATCCATACTTTGCGAAGGACTCGTCCGGGGCCTGCCAGATGCACGGCTCGCCCGGCTTTTTGTTCAAAGCGCCGGGGTAATGAACGGCGTTGAACGGGAGATAAAGAAAAAACGGCCCCTTGGCCTTGCGGCGGAGGAAGTCGCAGGCGGCCTCGGCAAAAAGATCGGTGCTGTAGCCTTCCACGTTGGCCGGCTCGGTCGCCCGATAGAGGTCGTTGCGCCCTTTGTAGACGTGCGTGTAGTAGTCCATGTTGCCCGAGGCATGTCCGAAAAACTCGTCAAAACCGCGCTCGGTGGGCCGGCTCCCCGGAGCGAAGCCGATATTCCACTTCCCAAAGCAGGCCGTGGCGTAGCCGCGCGGTTTGAGCAGCTCGGGGAGCAGCACTTCGCTGTGCCTGAGCCCGACGCCCAGGTTCTCGTCGAGCGAGAGATCGGCGCTGGTTCGCAACTGGTGCATCAGGCCGTGGCGTTGCGGATAGCGGCCGGTCAAAAGCGACGCCCGCGAGACCGTGCAAGTGGGCGACGCCGAGTAGAAGCTCGTACACCGCACGCCCTGCCCGGCGAGCCGATCGATGTTCGGCGTTCGGACCTCGCGATTGCCGTAACATCCGGTATCGTGAAAACCCAGGTTATCGGCCGTCATCAACACGACATTCGTTCGCGGTGCGGCCTGTCCCGGATCAACACCCGCGACAAGCCCGACAACGACGACTCCCGCAACCACGAGAACGACAAGCCGCAAGTTCATCACGTATTCCCCCTTTGATGTTGTGCGTCCATCCAGGATAAACCGTGGGCCTACTATACCCGACTCATCAGCGGCAAGCCACCGCCGGCAGCGGAGCCGGCCGAGCCGCGTGAATGCGTGCCGGGCTCACGGCGAGCCTTCGGCAACGAGCTGGAGGCCGCAAACCACCGGCGGTTCTTCCGTGGAAGGCGCGAACTCGATGCGGAGCGCGTCCTTGACGCGAACGCCGCCAAATCGCCGCACCACGCCCCGGTCGATCCCGCCGGCCTCCTTGACGACGTCGAAATCCTTGAGAGCTTCCTTCCCCTGCATCGTGACCGAGAAGACGCGTTGCCCGGGCCCCAGCTTCTTAGGCTCGGCGAAGAAAAGGGAGACGGTGTAAGTCCGCTCCGGAAGGTTCTCGGGCAACACGCTTTCGGCAAGAGCACGGGGACGCTCCCGCCCCCAGTCGAAGTCGATTTCCGGATCGGTTCTGAGGACGGCCGGGCCGGAAAGGTTCCCGTTGCCGTAATAGGCCGCCGAGAGGCCCCCCGGCTCTCCGCCCGCCGTGAGCAAATGCTCGCGAGAGACAACGCATCGCGGCAGCGACGGGCCGCTCCACTCAAGCCGCAGCGTGGCCGGCCGCTCCCGCTCGCCCGGCGGTTGGTGGTATTCCATCACCACGGCGTACGTTTTTCCCGCTTCCAGCTCAGCCGATGCCGACACCTCGCCCGACTCGCCACGGCGCAGCCTGGCGCTGTTGTCCAGCAGCAGCTTGCCGGCCAGCCAGAGGCGGACACCGTCGGTCGTGTCTGCGTGGAAGGTGCAGGTCTCGCTGAACTCGGGCCGGATCGATCCGTTCCATCGGATGCTGAAGGAACGGCCGGCATCCGCGGCTCGCCTGGCCACCGGCTCGACCGTGATCGATCGAACGCCTTCCGCGCCCGAGGCGGTCACCCAGGGCCATCCTTCGCCACCTTGCATCCACAGCGAGTGCCGGTAGAACCACCGGGGCTCCTTCGGATCCACTCGCACCGGAACGTCCGGCGAGGGACCGCCGACGCTGGGGTAATCAAGCCAGAGCGTGCCTTCCCGCGTGATCCGATCGCCCGGAGCACCGACATTGATCCCCACCCGTTCCAGCGGCGCCTCGACCGCCACGCTCCCCCAAGCCGACCACTGCTCGAAATCCTCGGGCATGGGAGCCAGGGCCAGCGAGGTGAAGAGGGGATAGTTGCACGTGCAGTTTCCGGTCCAGGAGGGAAGCGTGAGAACGCCGGCCGCCGGGACCATGTTGTTCCGGCAGCCCGATCGGAGCCCGCCCAGGTTGATCGTGCCGCTCTCCTGCCGCTTGTCGTAGAACGCGGCCGTTCCGGAACGATAGGTCATCAGGTGGCCGTAGTCGACCGTGTCGCGGTCGCAGCCATACGTCTTCAGCGGCGAGCGGAGCTCGACGATCCCGGTGAGCGGGTTCTTGCGGGCCATCGACTCCGGCGGTTGGTCCGTTTGGATTGGGGGGGCCGATGCGTCACGGGCGTTGAAATCGACCCGCTCGGCCTCGGCCGGCGGCACGACCCGGCCCGTGTAAACGTCGGTATATGAGTCGACGTACGTCTTCTGGCGCTCCAAGAGTCGGAGGTAGTCGTGGTATCCGAGCGACGGTGGGTTGGGGCCGTAGGGCTCGCTCGTCGTGGCGTATTTCATCAGGCCGTCGACCACGCCGATCTCGGTCGGAAGGCCCCGGCCCGCTTCGTGGTGGAACGTCTTGTAAAAGAGCTTGTGGTGATGGAAGGTGTCGCCGAACCAGAGTAAACCCAGGGGGGCTTGCACCCGCTGGTCGAAGTTTGGCCGGCCGCTGTAGTCGGCGGCGCCGGCAAGCGGACCGGGGCGCGAGAGCAGGGTGAGCGGTCCTTCTCGCGCAATTCGGGCGCCGGCCAGGTCGGTCTCTTGGCTTCGCTGAACGAGAAGCGCGTGCTCGGCGTCGCTCGTCGTGAAGCAGGCAAGGCCGCCGCAAGGACGGAGCAGGCGGAGCACCGCTGGAAGAAGCGTACCGCCGGAGGTAATCCCCGCCGCCGTGAAATCTTCCGACACGATCAGGCTGGCCAGGTACGGCGGGAACTCCAGGTCCGAAAGATTGCCCGCGAAAGCGGCCACGCGCTCGCCGTAGAGCCCCGCCGGGTCCAGGCGGCGTCGCAGGGCGTCGATCTTCCGGGCGTCGGGATCGACCACGATCACGTGATAGTCGCTCAGGCGGACCAGCTCTTCCGCCAGGCGCCCGTTTTTGAGCCCCAGCAGCACGGCATAGCCTGATCGAAGCTCGGCCTTCGCGAGGATCGCCTGGGCCATGTCCGCCCAGGTGTCGTTCGGACGCGGCAGGGGCGACGTTTCGGTCTCGTGCTCTGGCGACTCGGCGGGGCCAGGACCGAAGCAATAAATGTCGCCTTCCCGGGTAACGACGAACAGTTTCCCGTCGGCCGCCAGCATGGTGTGGATCGAGCCGCGCACGGACGCGAATCCCTCGTCGAAACGAAAGGTCTTACCGCCGACCGTGATCCGCCGGCTCGCCCCTTCGTCGATGCGATAAGTTTCGTCGCCCACGCGGACTTGCTCCGGGAGGACCTCGCCGGGCTTTGGCCGGATGTCGCGCTGGCCGATGGTCTGTTGGCCGGCATCGTGCGTTTCCGTGTTGACGCCGGGATCGACGACCAACTGCCCGGCGTCATCGGTGGCCACAAACCAACCGCCGGGACGACTCCCGTGGCCGGCGTATCCGAATTCAAACTCGACCAGCGCTCCGCTGTCCAGATCGAAGCGTGCGGGAAACGCCCGGCCACTGGGCACGATCAGCTCCCGCCCCCGAATCAACAGGTAACCCATGGGCGAGGGGCCGCCGAAGGCCATGGCCCCGTGCGGGTGCTCGACGTACCCGCACCCACTGCGATCGTTCACCCAAACCACTGCCCCGGAGGCCGCTTCGAGGGCATAGACAAAGATCCCCTCAAACGGCCAGACGCCCGCGGCAAAGTAGACGCGTTCGTCAGCAACCACCGGACCGCCGCGGACCGGCCAGACGGAAACGAGCCGCCCGTTTCCCAGCACCTTGCGCGGCGACGGCGAGGCCCGCAGCTTCCAGAGGAGGCGGCCGTCGGCCACGTCGAGACAATACAAGGAACCGTCGTCACTGCCGAAGTAGACCTTTCCGGCCCAGACCGCCGGCGCAAGCCGCACGGGGCCGTCGGCGTAGAATCGCCACTTCTCGATACCCGTCTCCGTATCGACGCCCGTCAGGCTGTCGTTCCGCGACGAGCCGACCAGCAAGGTCTTTTGGGCCACGACCGGCTCGTACCCGAGGTCGAACTGCTGCCGGTGCTGTCGCACCTGCCCGAACGCCGGGCTCAGCGGCCGATCCCGGCGAACCCACTGGAGGTGCAGCCCCTCGGGGAGTTCTTGCGGCGAGATCGCCGTTCGGCCCGCGTCGTGGCGCCACGTGGGCCAATCGGCCCCAACAACCCCGGGCACAAAAAGAAAGGGGAACGCAAGCGGGAAGATCGCACAAGCCCACGTGAATCGACGTCTCATCGCAGCAACTCCCACAAGCACTTGAGAATCGTTCAGCTTTGCTGCGATCATCATAACAGAGGGCGCTCCGGCGCGCCAGCCGCTTTTCCGACAGTCGATGGACAGAAAGCCGCGAGCCGCCTTATACTTCAAGCAGTGTAAAATTTCAGCCGTTTGAAGCCACACTGCGAGACGCGCGCAATCTCGGTCCCAAGCTCTGCTTGGGACCGCACTTGCGCCAACTTCTGCCTCGCCGACTCGCCCAAGGGGGGTAAGGCAACGCCGCGAAGCGCGAGTGTTCCCAAGCGGAGCTTGGGAACAAGCTGTGCGGTTTGTTCTTCATGTGGCTGAAGTACTACCAAGCGGTCAATATGCACGCGAGAACCAACTCCCTCCGATGGCTCTAATTACGCTACGCGACGTTACCCTGCGGTTCAACGGCCCGCCTCTTTTGGAGCGGGTCGGCTTCAGCATCGAGCGCGGCCAGCGGATCGGGCTGGTGGGCCGGAACGGGGAGGGAAAGTCGACGCTTCTCAGGCTCCTCTCGGGTGAAATCGATCCCGACCAAGGGGAAATCGTCCGCTCACAGGGGCTCACTTCGGCTCGGCTTCCCCAGGAAGTGCCCGGCGAGTTCGCCGGCACGGTCTTCGACCAGGTCGCCGGTGGTCTGGAAGACCTGGGCGCGCTGGTTGCCGAGTATCACCACGTCACGACCGAGCTGGCCGTCCGCGAGACGCCTGCCCTTCACGGCCGGCTGGACCGGATCGGCCACGAGTTGGAGGTTCGCGGCGGCTGGCAGATGCACCGCCGCGTCGACACGATCCTCTCGCAGATGGGCTTCGACGCCGACGCCGAGGTGGCCCAACTGTCGGCCGGGTGGAAACGCCGCGTGCTCCTGGCAAGAGCCCTGGTTTGCCGGGCCGATCTCCTCCTTCTGGACGAGCCGACCAACCACCTGGACCTGGAAGCGATCTTGTGGGTGGAGGATTTTCTCTCTCGCTACGACGGCACCTTCGTGTTGATTACCCACGATCGGGCCCTGATTCGCCGACTGGCCACGCGCGTCCTCGACCTGGATTGCGGCAGGCTCACGAGTTGGGACTGCGGCTACGACGGCTATTGCACGCGCAAAGACGCGGCTCTAAGAGCCGAGGCCCGGCAGCAGGCCCTCTTCGACAAGCGGCTCGCCGAGGAGGAGACCTGGATCCGCCAGGGGATCAAGGCCCGGCGCACCCGCAACGAGGGCCGGGTACGAAAGCTCGATGAGATGCGCCAGTCGCGGCGCGAGCGGCGTGAGCGGCCCGGCGAAGCGCGGATCGAGATCCAGGGGGCCGAAGCCTCGGGCCGATTGATCGCCGAGGCCAAGGGGATCACCTTCGCCTACGGCGACCGGACGATCGTCCGGGATTTCTCCACGCTGGTGTTCCGCGGCGACCGCGTGGGGATCCTGGGCCCCAACGGTTCGGGCAAGACCACGCTCTTGAAGCTCCTCTTGGGCGAGCTTTCCCCCGAGGGCGGCCGAATCCGGCACGGCACGCGACTCGAAGTCGCCTACTTCGATCAGCTCCACGCCCAGTTGAACGAGGAAAAGTCGGTGGTCGAAAACGTCTCGCCGGGGAGCGACTTCGTGCTGCTGGGCGGCAGGAAGCGGCACGTTCTCGGCTATCTGGCCGACTTCCTCTTCCCCCCGGACCGCGCCCGAAGCCTCGTCAAGTTCCTTTCCGGCGGCGAGCGCAACCGCCTCCTCCTGGCCCGGCTGTTCACCATGCCCTCCAACGTCCTGGTGATGGACGAGCCGACCAACGACCTGGACGCGGAGACGCTCGAATTGCTCGAAGAGCGGCTTCTCGACTATTCCGGCACAATCCTGCTGGTGAGCCACGACCGCGAGTTCCTCAATAACGTGGTCACCAGTACGCTCGTGTTCGAGGGGGAAGCCGACCTCAAGGAATACGCCGGCGGCTACGACGACTGGCTGGTGCAACGCAAACAGTCCGCGCCGTCGGTGTTAAACGCCGCCCCGCCCGCTGAACCGAAGACCACCCCGGTCACGTCAAAGCAGCGGCGGGCGCCGGCGGAGCGACCTCGCCGGCTCAGCTACGCCGACCAGCGCGAGCTGGAATCGCTGCCGGAGAAGATCGAAGCGCTGGAAGCCCGGCAGCGCGAGCTTCACGAGACGATGTCGGACCCGGCGTTTTATCAACAAGACCGCGCGGCGATCGTCGAACTCCACGGCCAACTGGAGTCGATCCAGCGCGAGCTGGCCGCCGCCTACGACCGATGGGAATCGCTGGAATCGCGTGCAAAATGACTTCGCCGTTTGGCTGCCGCCGGCACGGCGGCATGCGGCAGAATGGCTTACCGCTCTTTCCGGCGCAGTGCGTCCTTGCCGTCGGTGAGCCACCCGATGTCGAACCGTGCGAGCACGATTTTCGAGTAGCCGTCCGCTTCGTACGAGCAGAGCACCTGGTAATCGTCGGTCACGGCAAGATCAGAGTAGGCCGACGAGCCCGGGTGGAGCACCTTCGATACGGGCCACGTCCGGCATTCATCGTAGCTGACGCGGACCGTCAGGTGCGTTCTCACGTTCGGATCCCCGGGCGTGGCCAGCAGAACGCGGCTTTTCTCGAAACCGGTCGTATCCGTCAGCCGCACCAGGCTCCCTTGGCAGGAGGGTTCCGGCAGATCCCTATCGTACTCGACCGGCGTCCAGCTTCGGCCTCCATCGGTGCTCCGAGCGTACGCCCGCTGTTTCTTCCCCTGACGGCTCCGCATGTTCATGTAGAGTGTTCCATCCATCAGCTCTACGGCCTCGCACTCGTCCGAGGCGTTGCGATCCAGCGGTTCTCCCAGCTTCCAACCGGCGCCCCGGTCGTCACTGTAGAAAACGTAGGAGAACTGGATCTCGCCGAGTCGCGGCGTGAAATCCGCCCAGCAGGGAATGAGCAACCGTCCGCTTGTCAATTGAATCCCATGTCCGGGGCCGGTGCCGACGTAGTGCCAGTTGGGGTTCATGGCGTGCGTGCTGATGTCGACCGGCGCCGAGAAGGTCTGCCCGTCGTCGGTGCTTCTCATCAAGAGGACTTGCCGGTTGTCGCGGCAGAAAGGCAGAAAGATCGTGCCCGTGCTCCGCTCAACCACGGGGCACGGGTTTCCCATCGTGTGAGCCGCATCGTCGGCGACGATCTGGGCCGCCGTCCAGCTTCGGCCGCCGTCGAAACTGCGTTTGAGAACCAGGTCAATGTCGCCCGAATCGCTCGGACTCGTCTTCCGGCCTTCGCAAAAGGCCAGGATCGTTCCGTCGTTCGTCGTAACCAGCGCCGGAATGCGATAGGTGTGATAGCCGTCGGCGCCGCTGGTGAAAAGCTCCGTCTTGGACGGCTCCGAGGCGACGGCGCCGCAGATCGTTGAACAGAGAACGCCAACAAGCGCCCGGAGAGCCGAAAACGCCAGGGAATGTCGCATTGGATTCCCCCTCAAGGCAGAACCAGGTCGAGGCACTCGATCGTTGTTGTTGGGCCCTCTTGAAGCGTGACGGCGATCTCGTTCGGCCCGTCCTGCACGGCCGCCCGAGGGCATCGGAAGCATGCGTACTGGCTCGGCTCGCCGAGCCCTGCTTCGTAGGGGTGATCGAGCGGCTTGCGCACGAATCCGGCCGGATCGAGGGCCGTGGAGTTGATCGTCACGCTCCAGCGGCAGTCGCTGGAGTCGCCGGCGGTTCTCAAACGCACCAGGCCGTCGGCCTTCTGGTGCTCGGTGGGGGCCATGTCGAGCGTGAAGAGGTGCGTTTGACCTCGCTCGAACCTCTTGGGAAGCGGCGTGTTCCACGCCTTGGCCAGCACGTACCATTGCGGCTGCCGGGCGAGCCACTCGGGATCGCCCAGGTGCTTGAGCACGTGGAACGGCGGCTCATTGAACGGCGCCCGGTCCGGGTGGCCGTGCTCGCGGTAGTAGACGAAGTTGAACAGGCTCACGCCGTCGGCCCCACGGCGGTAGGCCACGTGGGCGGTGGTGTAAAACTGCTGGTCGGTCGTGCGGGTGAACTGCCGGATGTCGCCCCGTCCCGGTCCCATCGCCTGGCCCGTCATGGTGCAATGGCACATCTCCAAGTAGACCGCCGCACGGGGCACAAGCTTGCGGATCTCGGCCAGGTCGTGGTGCTGCTGCGTGAAGTAGTACGAGGAGACGTTGACCATGTCCAGCCCCGCCTCGTAGAGGGCCACCAGGTCGATCCCCAGCCGGTCGTGCCAAGAGACCAGGCCGGGCACCCGGGCGCAAAGCCACGGGCGCTTTCCCGGCGGGGCGTTGGCGTCGAGCGCCCGGCGAACCTCGGCCACGAACTCGGTAATCACCTTGCATCGCTGGGCAGGCGTGGTCTCGTCGAGCCGGAAGTAGCTGGTGTGCCGCATGAAATCCAGTTCCAGGCCGTCCATGTCGTACATCTCGCAAAGCTCCCGGATGAGCGCGAGCTTATGCGCCCGGGCTTCGGGGATCGCCCAGTTGTGGACGTGTTGGTCCCAGTTGCCCAATTTGGGCCCGATGCGGTACTCGGGGTGTTCGGCGTAGAACTTTGAAATCGTATGGATGCCAGACGTGTTCTTCGGCACCTCGACGTTTTCCAGGTGATGGCCGTCGTTGAGCCGCACCGAGATGAACGCCTTCTGATCCGCCCGGCGACAGGCCGTCAAGAAAACCCCAAACGGATCACCGCCGTCGAGAATGTACCGGTGCACGGGATGGACGATCCGCGTTTGGTCCTTGCTCGACTCGATGCCGAAGTACTCGTTCCACCAGCGGTGGTGCTCTTCCATCGAGTACACCTTGCTCGGCCACCAGGGCACCCAGGTGGTGCAGGGTTGCAGCATGTGGACGTCGACGCCCGTGCGGGCCACTTCCTCCACCGTGCCGTCGATCATCTCCGGACTCCAGGTCTCGCGCTTCCCGTGGTAGGGGCTGACGCATGACTGCATGTTGGTGAAATCGTTGCTGTAGAGCACCTTGAAAGGCGCCTTCGGGCGATCGGCCGGGTTCGAGACCGCCTCGTCGGCCAACGACCTTCCGATACCCCAGGCCGAGAGCATGCAGAGACTCGACAACACGAGAACCGCAGAAGAGCGCGACGCCACCATGCTCTCATCCTCGAAAAGTCCTGCAAGATAAAGGGTGGGGATTCGCCGCGTCCACGATACCCGAGGACACGTGCCCGGGCAAGTCGACGGATATTTGAGACGCCTCGACACCAGAGGTCGCCGGAACTTTGTTGCGTTGGCCCGCGTCTAATCCTGCGGGCCGTGTTTCGCCCGGCCGGAGCACGTCTTTGCTCGGGACCGGGAAGTAGGGGCCGGCCGATGCGCCCCCCCGAAAGAACGGTGCCTTCAAGACTTCCGTATCCTCAAAACGTGGAGAGAAAACGATGCTCGATTCCCACACATGGCGGCCGATCGCGGCGTTAATTTTGGGGGGTGTTGTGCTGGGCTGGGCCGCTCGGGCCGCGGCCGAAGAAAAGGGCGACGGGGCCCAGGATAACAAGAAGCAGCCGCCGTTGGTTCAACTCGCCCTGCTCCTGGACACCAGCAACAGCATGGACGGCCTGATCGACCAGACCAAAACACAGCTTTGGAGCATCGTCGGCCAGTTTGCGAAGACCAAGCTGGGCGGCGAGAAACCCCAACTGGAAGTCGCCCTCTACCAGTACGGAAACGACGGCCTGCCGGCCACTGAAGGCTACGTACGCATGGTGGTCCCCCTGACCGACGACCTGGACCGGATCTCCGAGGCCCTCTTCGCTCTCACCACCAACGGCGGCGAGGAGTATTGCGGCAAGGTGATCCAGGTCGCTGTCCGGCAGCTCGACTGGAAGAAGTCGGGCCGCGGACTCCGCTCGATCTTCATCGCCGGCAACGAGCCGTTCAGCCAGGGCAACGTCGACTACCACGTCGCCTGCAAGGCGGCGGCCGACAAGGGGATCACCGTGAGCACCATCTTCTGCGGCGACCGGGAAGAGGGAATCCAAACCGACTGGGAGCAGGGCGCAAAGCTTGCCGAAGGCTCCTACTTGTGCATCGACCAGGACCAGAAGGTGGTGTCGATCCGCGCGCCCCAGGATGCCGAGCTGGCCCGGGTGAGCGGCGAGCTCAACCAGACGTATCTTCCCTACGGCGACGCCCGAGCCCGCAAGGATTTCGCCGACCGCCAAGAAGCCCAGGACCAGAACGCGGCCCGCGCGGCCGTGAGCGCGGCGGCGGCCAGGGCGGGGTTCAAGGCCTCGGGTCTCTACAGGAACTCGGGCTGGGACCTGGTCGACGCCGCGGCCGACGACACGATCAAGCTTGAGGATCTCAAGACCGAGCAGCTACCCCAGGTGATGCAGCCGATGAGCCCGGCCAAGCTTCAAGCCTACCTGGCCGAAATCGCCCAAAAGCGCAAGGCGATTCAAGCCCGCATCCAGAAGCTCAGCGCCTCCCGCGACGCTTACGTCGCCAAAGAGCGCGTCCGCCTGGCCGCCGAGGCCCCCGCCGACGCCGCCGCTGCCGCCGCACCGCTGGCCGAGGCCATCGAAATGGCGATCGACGCCCAGGTGGGCGACAAATAGCCGTGTCGGCGAATCGGGATCGTGGATCTCCGCCGCTACGGGGCTCGTTACTGCTGCCAGTAGGCGGTAAAGATCGCGTCGACGGCGTCGGTTGTGGACGTGCCGCCGTCGGCCTCGCTGCGCTCGCGAATGGTTTCGATGTCGTAGAGCCAGACGATGCTGGCGATCTCGGCCGACACGGGCTGCTGAGTCAGACCGGCTTCGAGGACCGCGTCGTAGAGTACGGCCAGGTCGTTGCCGTCGGCCGCGTACGCGTGCACCTGCTCGAAGGACACCGCCCGATTCAAGAACCCGTCGCCGGAGAGCTTGCTGAAGTTCGACCTGGCCACGAACCGGTCGTCTCCGGCGGAGCCGTACAAATAGGCCACGTCGACGCCGCCCGCCCTGCTGACGGCGCGGACGTTGCCGAACGACTTCGCCCGGTTGAGATAACCGTCGCCGAAGAGTTTGGCTTGGTCGGGCCCGGCCTCGAAGGTGTCGTCCCCGACCGAGTCGTAGAGCACGGCCACGTCCTTGTTCCCCTTCGTGCCGACGGCTTGGACATAGCTGAACGACTTCGCCCGGTTGTAGTAACCGTCGCCGTAGAGGTCGGCCAGGACGGGCCAGGCCTTGAAGACGTCGTTCCCGTTCGGGTCGTCGTGGAGCACGGCCACGTCTTTGTTCCCCTCCGTGGCCACGGCTTGGGCATAGCTGAACGACTTCGCCCGGTTGTAGTAACCGTCGCCGTAGAGTTCGGCTAGGTCGGGCCTAGCCTTGAAGACGTCGTTCCCCTCGGGGTTGTCGAAGAACGCGGCCACGTCTTTGTTCCCCTCCGTGCCGAAGGCGGTCACGTGACGGAAGTTGACGGCCCTGTTGTAGAAGCTCTCGCTGTAGAGCCTGGCCTGGTCGGGCCAGGCCTTGAAGACGTCGTCGCCGTTCGGATCGTCGTAGAGACCGGCCGTGTCCTCGTTGCCGTCCGTGCTCACCGCGTTCACGTAGCGGAACGAGGCCACCTGGTTGAAATACCCGTCGCCGAAGAGCCTGGCGACTTCGGGGTAGGCCCGGAAGGCATCCTTTCCGGCGGGGTTGTCGTACAACACGGCCACGTCGGCGCCCCCGCCGCCGCGAACCGTGATCGACTCCGAGCCGGAAATCGCGACCGTGTAGCCCTCGCCTGTGAGCGTGCCGCGACCGGGCCACAGCTTGACCTTCTCGGTCCCGGCCGAGCCGGTGACGACGACCGAGTCCTTGCCCTCCAGCCCCTTGAATTCAAGGGCGACGATCTCGGCTCCCACGTTCAGTTGGATGCCGTTGAGATCCACGGTCCACTGGCCGGGCCCGTTGACGGTCACCTTCAAGGTGTCGTCGCCGTCGGTGCCTTCCAGGCTGAGCGTGTCGGGTGCGGGGGCCGCGGAGCCGGCCACCGGCGGGTCGAAGTTGCCCACGATCGGGGCGGCGTACTCGTCGCCGAACTGGGCGAACAGATCGTCGCCGAACGGGACCGGCGAGAAGGGATGATCCAGCCAATCGACCGTTCCGGCCGGATTGGCCAGCGGGTCGGCGAGGGTGGGAGTGGAGATGAGGAAGTACCACTCTCCGCCCGTTTCCGGCAGCACGCCGCTGCGGTCGGGCACCCAAAGCCCGAGGTCGTCGATGCCGTCCTGGTTCATGTCGGCGGCCACCGGCCGCTCCCGGGTTCCGATGAACTGCAGGAAGTTGAGGGTGACGGTGGGAACGACCGGCTCCACCCCCAGGCCGGCGTTGGCAAACAGGTCGAACGAGAAGACTCCGCTCAGATACGTTGCCAGGTCGTCTTGCCCGTCGCCGTCGAAGTCGCCCACGATCGGGTAACCCACCAACCCGGGATTGATCGGCACTTCGTCGCTGACGAGGAAGTCGTGGTCGGTGTCCAAGAGCCAGCTGCTGCCGGTGAACAGGCCCACCTCGTCGCCGTTGAGCAGGCCCGGATCATTGGGATCGTTGGGGTTGACCACGTCGAAGTTGCCTGCCACCGGCTTGCCCAGGCCGTTGAAGCCGGCCGGCTCGACGGAGGTCATGTCGGCCACGCCGTCGTTGTCGGTGTCGACCAGCCAGCGGTATCGGCCCGCGGTGTTATGCCCGTAGGCGGCCAGCTTGTCGAACCCGTCGGCAACACGCTCGTCGACGCCCGGTGTAGCAAGATTGTCGAACAACGAGGCAAAGTTTCCGGCAAAGATGTCGTCGCTGGCGAATCCCATCAGGTAGGTGATGTCGCGGTTGGTGTAATCAAGGTTGGTGGGGTCGAAGTGGAAGTTCCCGTTCGTGTCGACATAGACGCTTCCGGCACTCCAAACGCCGATCTCCGGCCGGCTGTCGACGGTGAATCGGCCCACGAAGCTCTCGCCCGGGTCGCCGTCGCCGGTGGGAAACTGCGGGTTGTCCTGGGGTTCGATCGTGTTGCTCTCGCCGTCCAGGGCGTTTCCGGCGTCGTCCTTGATGCGATCGAAGACGGTCAGCGTGAAGCGGTCGTCAGGCAGGGGGTCGAAGAAGTTCAGCGTGACCGTCGTCATGCCGATGCCCCCGGCTACCGTCGTGTCGTTGAAGCCAATCGACTGGATGGGGATCACGCCGTTGGCGTCGCCCACCAGCAGGTAGTTCCCCGGCTGGGTGGCCAGGATCTGATTCACCGCCGGATAGACGAAATTCAACGCGCCGTTGACCCGCGTCGGCTGGTCGACGAAGGCGATATCCAGGGCATGGACCAGCGGCGTGGGGCCTTCGTCGGGCGTGTCAGGGCCCTTGGGATTGAACAGGTCGTAAACCGGGTCACTGGCAATTGCCACGCCGTTAACCTGCGGTCCCCGCGTGTCGATGAAGATGTCGAGGATCTGGTCCCCGTCGCCGTCCAGGTCGTCGACCTGGTTGACGTTGCCGGCCACGTCCTCAGCGGTCACCAGCACTTCCCGGAGGCCGTCCAGCGGCAAGAATCCCGGGTCGTTCAGATCGCGGATGAACGGCGTTCGCCACTGTCCGTCGGGGAAAGCGTCGTCGCCGTCTTCCGGCAATGCCACCGTGAGGCCGAACTGAGCCGGGTTGCCAATGGCATCGTTGCTCACGGCGTCGACGTAGAGCCGGACGATCGCGTCGGCTTCCGCCCTGCCCCAGAAGCCCGTGCCGGTATCGCTGGTGATGCGATCGACAAAGGTGCCGGGCTGGCCTTCGACCCCCGTATCGGTCGTCGCCGGATCAATGCCGTCGATCGCATTGCCGGCCAAGCCGATGCTCACTGGCGGGGCCACCGTGTCGACGAGGATGTCGAGCAGGAAGTCGTGGCTGATGTTGCCGGCCCGGTCCTCCACTTCCAGCTTGAGGTTGTGGATGCCGTCGGCCAGCGTGCCGTCGGCCTCGACGGCCGCGTTGGCGCCGACCAGCGCGAAGAACTGCGCGGGCAACGTTTCCAGGACAAAGGTCAGATTCGTAAGAGTGTCGCCCGGCTGCAACACGTTGTCCACGGCCGCGTCCTGCGCCGAATCGTAGAGCAGGAATTCGTTCGTCTCTTCGAACCGGTCGAAAATGCGGAATTTCAAGTAATCGGTGAGGCCTCCGCCGTTGACCAGATCCGGGATCAGCAAGTGGAAATCCACGTTCGGGTCGTGGGTGGTGAGCGTGACGTCCGGCGTGTCGTCGTTGGTGATGTTATCGTCGTTGTGGCGGCCGGAGTCGCTGGCCTCCACCAGGTCGAGGAACGAAGTGTTGGGCTGGATGGTGTCGATCTCCATCGTCAACTCGCCGGACAGGGCGCTGATGTTGCCCGCCAGGTCCTCCAACTCGCCGAGGACGAGGTACGCTCCGTCGTCCAAAGGTTCGATGGTGATCTCCCACATGCCCAGACCGTCTTGGGGATTGAGATCACTCTCGTCGGAACCAACCACCCCTTCGCCCACCAGTTGAAACGCGCCGGTGACGATGTTCTGGGCAAAGATGCGGATCTGGGCGTTCGCTTCGCCAAAGCCGCGGAAGGCCGGCGACATCTTGGACGTAACGTTGTCGTTGTCGAACATGCCGGTGTCGCTGTCGGGCAGCAGGTCGGGCGCGGTCGGCGCCGCCGGCGCTGTGGTGTCGACGGTGACCAGCAACTCTTCGGACT
The DNA here is from genome assembly GCA_043824335.1 of Planctomycetota bacterium. Lineage (GTDB taxonomy): Bacteria > Planctomycetota > Planctomycetia > Pirellulales > Thermoguttaceae > JBDRTC01. The sequence continues at coordinate 16,082 of JBDRTC010000140.1, forward strand.
GGTCGCTGCGGTTGCCCGGCACGTCGAACGACTCCACGCTCAACGGGTGCGGGCCCTCCGACGGGATGCCGAAGCCAATCTGATTCAAGTTGAAATCGATGGTCAAGACGCCGAAGCCGTCCACCACGCCGTCGGTCAGGTCAAAGCCCGGGTTGAACACGAACGCGGCAATCACCACCTCGCCGTCCTTGACCTGCACCCACGAGCCCGGCTCGGCCGAGATGCGGAAGTCGGCAATGCCGGTGGCCGGGAGCAGGAGGGGATCGCCGATGGTGACGTTGTCCAGGTCGGAGTTGCCCGTGTCGTCCGGGTTCTCCAGGTCGATCGTGGGCCGCTGCGGCGGGAGCGTGTCGACCGTGATGGGCAAGTCCCCATTGACCAGGGTGATGTTGCCAGCCAGGTCCTCAACCTCCACACGGATGATGTAATCGCCGTCGATCAGCGGCTCGACGGTGACCTCCCAGGTGCCCAGGACGTTGGTGTTGGGCGGGTCGATCGTGGTATTGCCGTCGGACTGGTCGGAGTTGACGATGCCTTGGCCGATCAGCTCCACAACGCCCGTGGGCACGCCAAGCACGACCCGCTCGCCGAAGACGCGTACCTGGGCGTTGGCCTCGGCAATGCCCTCGAAAGCAGGCTGATTGATGTTCGTCACGTTGTCGCTGTTGGTGCCGATCACACCCCCGTCCGGGCCAAAGGAGTCGCTGGCGTCGATCAGGTCCAAGGTCACGTTGGCCGGGTCCGGATCGGTCAGGTCGATGGTCACCTGCAGCTCTTCCGACTGTTCGCTGCGGTTGTCGGCCAGGTCGAAGGCTTCGACCGAGAGCGGGTGGGGGTCCTCGTCCAGCATCAGGGTGCGGAACACGAAGTCGACCGGGTCGCCCACGCCCGGCACGGGCATGATGAACGAGTCGATCACGTCCTCGCCGTCCTTGATCAGAACGAGCGAGCCCGCCTCGGCCGACACGCGCACCTGCACCTGGGCGGCGTCCGCGCCGGAACCGTCCGGGTCGCCGCCCACGATGAGCGTGTGGCCGCTGGTGACGTTGTCCATCGTCGACATGCCGGTGTCGGAGTAGACCGGCGGAAAGCCCAAACGGTCGTTGTCGACCACGTCGGGGCCAACCAAATCAATCGTGGGCCGCTGCGGCGGCAGCGTGTCGATCTGCAGATCGAGCGAGGGGCCGGCTTCCTGGTCGGTCACGTTGCCGGGCAGGTCCTCGACCTCGACGGTAATTCGGTAGAATCCCTCGCGCAGCGGCTCGACGGTGATTTCCCACAGCCCCAGGCCGTCGCCCAGCGCCCCGCCTAAGCCGATGTACGACGCACCGGCCACGCCCACGTCGGACGAGTCGCTTCCCACAAAGTCCTGGCCGATCAATTCCACGGGCCCGATCGCCGAGCCGCCCAGCGCGTCGAGTTCCGTGGCGTACAGGCGGATCTGGGTGTTCGCTTCCGCCACGCCGGTGAAGGCCGGCTGATTGATGCTGGTGATGTTGTCGGTGTGGTCCGCGCCGGTGTCGCTGGCCGAGAGCATGTCGAGCGTCACCAGGCTCGCGTCGGGCGCGTTGGGGTCGAAGTGGACGTCCAGCTCGGGGGACAACTGGCTGCGACCCGTTGCCGGGGCCGGCAGTCCCTCGCCGTCCAACTGTCCGTCGAAAATCCGCACCGCCGCCTGGACGATGTTAAAGTAACCCGCGTTGTCGGCGGCCACGACGCGCGCCGACGGCGTGCCGCGGCCGGTCGAAATCGCGATTGCCTGGCTCCACTCTCCCACGTCCGGGTCCGCGTCGGCGGTCACGTCGAGGGTGAACTCGAACAAGGTCGAAAGACCCAGGAAGGGACTGGCAAAACCGGCCGACTGGCCGTTGACGAACACCTCGACGGCCGCCCCGGCAACGTCCCCGGCGTCGGCCTGGGCCGCGTCGAGGATCGTGATCCCCTCGGCCTGGAACTCCGCCAGGTCGGCCTTGACGAACAACCGGGCGTTGTCCACGAAGGTGACCAGGTCGTCGTTCCGCATGCCGCTGTCGTCGTTCGGGTCGAACGTCACGCCGGTCGGCATGGGGGTCTGGAAGTTCTCGATCTCCAGGTCGTAGATGTTGGGCAGGCCGTTGGCGCTGAACACGTGCAGGAAGTATTGCTGCTGGCCCACCACCGGAATGACCACGTGTTCATCGTCCGTGATGGAGAACGAGCCGTCGATGAAGTTGCCGCTGGCATCCCGGACCTCGATGTCCACGTCGCCCAGATTGGCGGCGAAGTCGTCCGTGAAGAAGACGTTGAAGATCAGCTTGCCCGTGTCCTGGGCTGTGATCTGGAAGTAGTCCTCGTTGATATTTCCGGCGCCTTCGTCGTGGAGCGTGAGGTCGCGCAGCGTGATCTTGGGCAGCGAGCCAAGTACCGTGGCCGAATCGATGCTGTCGTTCGTCGGGAAGACGACATCCGGCTGGTCGAACTCGTCCGGCAGGATGTACGGAACGCCTTGGATCTGGAGCAACTCGATCTCGTCGAAACTGACCGGCCGAAACGTATCCACCGTGACACTGCCCGAGTCCGGTTCGGGACCCGGTTCATACAGGAAGGCGGCTCCGCCCGTCTCGACGTTCAGGACATCGCCGATCGGCTGCTGCAGCGTGCCGATCGGATCGCCGCCGTAGATCGAGACCGAAGTAGCCGGCAACGGCGTCACCGTAAAGAGGTCCATGCCGCCGAAGCCGTTGATCTGCAGGTCGCCCGAGGCGGCCACCGTGTCGTTGATCGTCACTCCGCTGACATTGTCGGTGACGGCTGCCCGTCCGAGAACGTTGGCGACCGTGAAGTTATCCGCGAAGGGCAGTCCCTCGATGATCAACGTGTCCTCACCGAAACCGCCGAAATTGTAAGTGGTGAGCGGGTCCAAGAACGCCGTGACGAACGTCGCTTCTACCGACCCAAAGTCGCCTGATTCGATGAAAAACGTGTCCAACCCCGTGAAGTGCACCTCGGGCAGGTTCCCCGACGTCACCCTGGCCGTCGTGAAGTCGACCTGATCGTCGACGCGGACCTGGTCGTCGCCCGCACCGGGATCGAAGTTCAACGTATCGTCCGGGCCTCCGGCAACGTCGGGCGAGCCGGTGTAGGTGATCAGCTCCACGCCCGACACGTCGATCGGCGCGCCCAGGCCGGTAATGTCCTGCTCGGTCGGGTTCGACGCATCAGGGGCAATGGTCACCGTTTCCGCGGTCAGCGGCGCGCCGAGGAGGTTCAACACGTCGCTGGCCGAGGGATCGCCGCCGGCCACAGCCAGCGCGCCGGTCAGTCCGCCGTTGACGACGAGTGTATCGTCGTCATGGCCGCCGTCGAGCCGCCCGCCCCCGCTTGCCGCGATCAGCGCGTCGTTCCCGGCCTCGCCGAAGAGCGTGGCGGAGGTGGTCGCGGCGGAGGCGTCGACCGTGTCGTTGCCGGCGCCGCCCTCGACCACGAGGCCGACGACTGCCCCGCTGGCTGTCACGCGGTCGTTGCCCTCGCCCGCCTGCACCAGCATGCGCTCGAAGGTGCTCCCGGCGGCGTAGGTGGTGGTCACGCCGTTGATGGTGACGGTGTGCACCCCGGCGGCCTGGGCCACGCTGATGGTGTCGTCGCCCGCCGTGCCGGGAACGAGGATGGTGTCGAAGCCGGTGCCGCCTGTCACCGTGTCGGTCCCGCCGTTGCCGATGAATGTATCGTCGCCGGCGTCGCCGGCCATCGTGTCGTTGCCGGAGCCGCCTTCCAGGACGTCGTTGCCCAGGCCGCCGATCAGCGTGGCGTCGGCCGAGAGGTAGTCGTCCCCGGCGCCGCCGTTGAGGGTGATGGCCATGGCGCCCATTGGGGCACTGGCCTCCACCTTGATCGTGTCGTTGCCTTCCATCCCGTCAATGACCAACGTGCCGTCGTCGTCAGGGAGGAAACTCACCCGCCCCCAGCCCAAGGTGACCATCGCGGAAGAAGGGACCGTGGCAAAGAACCCGCCCTCAGTGACGGCGATCGCGTCGTCCAAGGGACTGCCCTCGACGGTCAGAGTTCCCACCATCGGCTGAGTAAGGCCGCCTCCGCCTCCGTCGAGGAACCACCCCGCACCCACCTGGGTGACGGTGGTGCCAGTGAGGTCACCGATGCTCAGGCTGCTGGTGGTGGCAGGGCCTGCGAAGTCGCCCGCGACGTTGATCTCCTCCACGTCCGCGGCGGAGACATAGATGGAGGGACCCGACACACCCACGATCGGGAAGTCCGCGACTCTCGAGATGGTGTAATCGCCCTCTGGACCTCGGACGTTGAGATGGTCGCTGCCGGCCCCGCCGTCCACGATGTTGTAGAAGCTGGTGGTGACGGCGATGAGGTCGGAGTCCTCGCCGCCGAGGAGTGTGTTTCTGCCGCCCCGGCCGACGAGGCGGTCCTGGCCGGGGCCACCCTCGAGGCGGTCCTCGTCGCCGTCGCCGCCGATGAGGGTGTCGTCGCCGGGGCCGCCGAGGAGGGTGACGCCGAGGCTCGTGACGTTGGTCGCGTCAGCTTCGTCATTCCCCTCGCCCAGATCCACGGTGAAGCTGCTCAGACCCGTGGCCACAAGGTCGGAGGAGAACGTGACGGTGTCGTTGGGGTCTGCCAACGGGGCATCATTGGCCGCCGTGTCGATCTTGAAGTGAGCCACGTTGGAGAACGTGAGGCTTTCGAAGGCCACGCCGCCGCTGGTGCCGAAGACACGGTTTTGCCCCGCTCCCGGACTGTCAACGGCGAGCACGTCGTTGCTGTTGGGCGTGATGAAGGTGAACTCGAAAAAGCCGCTCACCGTGACCGGCTCCAGCTCGTCAAACACGATCTGCGCGCCCCCGGCGACGCTGATCGTGCCGGCGTCGGACTCGGTCGGGGACGGCGTATAAGTGCCCACCTGGCTTCCGTCGCCCTGGACGATGACCACGTCGTTCTCCGTGGCCACGCCGTCCACGCCACTGCCGCCTCGGATTCGGAAGGTGGCGTTGATCGCCGGATCGATGATGACTTCGTCGTTGTTGATGCTGGCGTCGATGAGGATCTCACCCTCCGTGTCGACGGTGAGCCCGATGTTGTAGAGCTCGCTGGTTATCAGGGTGGTGTGGCCCGAGTCGGAGAACGCCTCGACGAGCACGTCGACGGTGTTCAACCCCGTGCTGGTCAGGGTAATCCGGTCATGGGCGCCCGTGCCGGTGACGTAGGCCAGGTTGGGCACGCCGTCGCCGTCGTCGTCGCGGAGCCCGATGTCGGGATCGTTGGCCGCCTGCAAATAGTTGTTCGGCTCGGCGACCACGTAACCGCCCTGGCGCGCCAGGTCGAACCGCGTGACGATGAACGGATCCTCGCGCGTCACGGAGCCGTAACGGATGACGTCGCCGCTCGACGTCAGGTTGATGGTGTGGACATAGGTGAGCGTGTGAAACGCCTCGTGCGTGGCGGTGTAGGCAATCCGGTGAACGAGGTTCTCGTTGAACTGGGCCGTGCCAGCCGTGCCCGTCGTCGCGTCGAACAGCTCGTCCGAGAAGGCCAGGATCGCCTCGTCCTGGGTATTGCCGCCCTGGAAGAAGAGGTCGTCGGCCGCCGCGATCCCGTACAGACCGGTGGCGTCGTAGAACCAATCGCCGACCGAGCCGCCCCCGAAGGCGTCGGAGTTACAGTCCATGACAAAGCAATACGAGTCGAACTCTCCAGTCGGGTCGCCGGCGTTTGCACCCACCGTCGCGATGGCGTCGGCAACACTCGTGGCGCTGGCGATCACCACGTCGATGTCGAACGGCTCCAGAGCGCGCTGGGCAATGGGAACGATGGCGTTACCCATCGCGGCAATGTCCGCATCGTCGGTGGTACCATCGAGATTGAAGTCGTATGCGAGCGGCGTAAAGTCCAGCGAGTCGCCTCCGGCCATGCCCGCGGAGGTCATGTCCGAGCCGGTTCCATCGCCGCCATGAATCCCCGCACCAAAGATGTCGCGGAAAGTGGCCACATCCGTGCTGAGCGTATTGCCCATGCCGACTCCGAGCCCGAAGTCCATGAAGAGCGTGGTGCGTAGGAGCAGCCGTTGCTCGAGCGGCTCGACCATTGCCCGCCGTCGCATGCGGCGAGTCGAATCGCTGGCGTTGCTTCGTTTAGAAGAGGAACGAGCCTTGTGCCGCCTGCCAAAGGATTTTCGCCAGCGCATGATCCAGGTCTCCGATGTTGAGCGACGGGATACGTTGATTTGCCAACCGACCGCGCCACGGCGCGGGCGCATTCGCGTCTGTTCTCCTGCCGTGCGACGCGAATGCTTTCACTGCTAGTACAGACAGGTGTTTTGGTAAACTACGCACGAAGAGATGTCAATAGCCTTTAGGGAATATTGGGAGTTTGGCCTGCTGGCGAGGGATGCAGCGGACAGATGATTTGTACGGCATGCGCAACACCTGATCCAGAGGCAACGGACGGCATTCAGGAACGTGGGCGATAAGATAGCGAAGCTACGCGGCCTAGATAGAACACGGCCTGGCTCAACCGCCCGCGTAGTTGCCACAAGCCCGTGCTAACCCGGGGGTTGAGATTCCAGAGCGTCATCGTTCGATCCTCCGGTAATATCTCAGGAGAGAATTATGTGTGTTTGATACCGACGAGACGTTACTCCAGATGAGGTGAAAATCGCGTACGCCCCCTGCCGATCCGACGCTATCACAGCTACCACGCGAGGGCTGAAGCTAAACCACGTAAGAAGAGTTGTCAATAGGGGGAATGGCGATTATGGCAATAATGGCGATCTGCATACTTTGGTGGGATTGATCGGAGTCAACCCCCCCTTGTGGAGGGCAGCTTCCGAGAACCTGGGGAGAGATGTCAGTTAAGCCTGACGAATTGCCAAAGCACGCTTCCTGCGCCGTGACTTGCACTGCGGTCAAACTGGGATAGTGTTGACTTGCCGGAACATGTTGAACCAACGCAACATCGGGCGTTCAAGAATGGATCGCCGAGCTTTACTCGCGGCGCTGGCCACGCTGATTTTCTGCGTCTCGGGGTGCGCCCGCCTGGCGTCCACAAGGGCGGCCACGTGGATGATCCGGGCCCCCAAAAGTGTGGATCCCCGGATCACGTGGACCAGCCTGCGACCATCGAGCCAACGTCCTGACGCCTTCGACCAACGTTTCCGGGTCGAGGTTGGCCCTCCGCGGGCCAATCTGCTGGTTTCCACGATCGAGCCCGGGCCCGGCTGGACTCCGCCCGCCGGCACCATTCTCTTGTTGCACGGGGCCTACGGCCGAAGCGAGGACATGCTCGGAACGGCCCGGGCGTTTGCCGCCAACGGATATCGGGCCGTGCTGGTCGACATGCGCGGACACGGCCGGTCGACTGGGGAGCGGATCACCTATGGTGTCCAGGAATCGCAGGATCTTTCGCAGGTGGTCAGCTTCCTGGAACGAAACGGCCTCGTGACGGGAAGAATCGGCGTGTACGGCTTTTCCTTCGGGGCCGCTGCCGCGATCGAGTTGGCCGGGCGGGACCCGAGGGTGGGCGCCGTCGTGGCGGTTGCCCCCTACAGTTCCCTGCACGAGGCGGCACGCCACTTGGTTCGGACCCGGATCCCCGGCGCGAATCTCTTTGTCACCGACCAGTGGATCGACGAGACGGTCGAGGAAGCGGGCCGGCAAGGAGGGTTCGATTCGCGGGCGGCCAGCCCGCTTGCGGCGATTCAGCGGACCGAGGCAAAGGTCTTGTTGATCCATGGAGACGCCGACACGTTCATCGAGCCGCGCCACAGCATAATGCTCGACCAGGCAACCGGTGGCCGCAGCCGGATTGTGCTGGTGCCGGGAGCCGACCACGCCAGCCTGCAAGCGGATGAAACCGGTACGGCCGCCAGGCTGGCGTTGTCGTGGTTCAACCGCTGGATGCCCGCGGCGCCCGGGAGGCGGGACGTCAACGGCCGAAGCGGATGCCCAAGCCGTTTCCGTTGAGGTACACGCCGCCGTTACCCCAACCGAGGCCGATTCCCGGGCTCCCGTGTTGGCCGGGATGGCCCGATCCGCCGTGACCACCGTGGCCGCCATGCGCCGCGTAGACCAGTTGGTCGACGTCGGCTTTCAGGTGGTGCAGCGTCGATTTCATCTGGTTCATCAACGTGTACGCGTGGCGAACGTCGCCATGAATATGGCCACCCGAGGGCTGAGAGGCCTGGCTCGCAAGCTGCCGCACAACGCCCCCCAAATGGTGGAAGTTGCGGTCGATTTGGCTCAGGTCGCTCTGGAGGTGTTGGATGCCGCCGCGCTGGTGCGCCACCTCGTGCATGTGAGCGGCCAAGTGGTACATCCTCGCCGCGTCGGACGCCAAGTGCTGGTACTCGGCCGTGTGGCGGAAGTGGGCGCCAAAATCGTGGTACAGCTCGGCCGCCTGGCGTTGGAGGCCGAGAGCCAGGCCGTCGAGGTGCTCGTAGGTGTCTGCCCGGGCGGTCGGGCCCGCCATCGCGATCGCCGCGCAAGCCGCCAAGGCCATCAAGGTCGTTCGTGCGAAGGTCATCGTCTTCTCTCCTCATTTTGTTCGGGTCGCCCGGAATGGGGTCGCGGACGGTGCCGCGTAGCCACTGCCTTCCGGGCTGGTTGGTTGGCCCCGTTTCCAGCTCCAGCCCTGATATGGCCAACGGCGGTCGGATGCCGTCACACACTCTTGGAAAAGCGGGGCCTGAGCGGCTGAGGCCTGCTCGATTGCCCTGCATTTCTGGCGTATTCGTCACATCTTGCCCAATCGGGAAGCCGATACAGAGGGAGTGACGGTCTCTTTTCATCTGCCCCCGGATTGGCATGGAAGCATGGGGCATCCCGAAAATCGCGCCGATCTGACCAAGACGCTAGTCGTCCTCGCGGCTTGCCTCGTTGCGGGCTGCGCCGTGCCTGGGCACTTCAGTCGGTGCCACGTCTCGGCGGACCACGCGCGACGTGGACCTGGCCCGCGAGAAGCTGCGTTTTCTGATCGGCGTCGAGTCGACCGACTTCGAAGTGGAGCCGTCGGGGCCGGCTGAGGTGCCTTCCACGGAATTCGACG
>JBDRTC010000141.1:0-3781 GCA_043824335.1 Planctomycetota bacterium
GCCTGCCGCGCGGACAATCGAGCGCCGTGGTTCGCTCTTTCATGGCACATCACCAGGGTATGAGCTTACTCTCGCTGGCCTATTTGCTTCTGGACCGTCCGATGCAGAAGCGATTCGAGGCGGAGCCGGTGTTCCAGGCGACCATGCTGCTGCTCCAGGAGCGGGTGCCAAAGGCCACGGCGTTTTATTCGCACACCGCCGAGCTCTCCGGCTTACGTACGACTCCCAGCAGAGGTGCGGAGACGCCGGTGCGCGTTTTCAACAGCCCGGATACGCCGATCCCTGAAGTGCAGTTGTTGTCCAACGGCAGATACCACGTAATGATCACGAATGCGGGGGGCGGTTACAGCCGCTGGAAGGACATCGCAGTGACACGCTGGCGTGAAGACAGCACCTGCGACAACTGGGGCACTTTCTGTTACCTCCGCGATGTGACAAGCGGAGAGTTCTGGTCAACCGCATATCAGCCAACGCTCAAACGCCCGGATAATTATGAAGCGATTTTCTCCGAAGGGAGAGCCGAGTTTCGCTGCCGGGACCACGACTTTGACACACATACCGAGATCGCTGTTTCGCCCGAGGATGATATTGAACTGCGCCGCATAACCATCACTAATCGCGCCCGGACGCGCAGATCTATCGACGTCACGAGTTACGCGGAAGTGGTTCTCGCATCGTCTGCCGCGGACGCACTGCATCCGGCGTTCAGCAATCTTTTTGTTCAGACCGAGATCATTCGCCATAGGCAGGCGATCCTCTGCACCCGCCGTCCCCGCTCCCTGGACGAGCAGCCACCGTGGATGTTCCATCTCATGGCCGTGCACGGGACAGATGTCGGAGAGGCTTCCTATGAGACTGACCGCATGCAGTTTATCGGCCGGGGAAACACGGTCGCCGATCCACAAGCGATGAGAGGGGTAGCTGATTTTTTTACGGGGGCGCTCTCGGGCAGCGAGGGCTCAGTGCTCGATCCGATTGTCGCTGTACGGTATCGGATAACCCTCGATCCGGAAGAATCGGCAACGATCAATATTGTTACCGGCATTGGCGAAACCCGCGACGTGTGCATGGGCCTTGTGGAGAAATACCAGGACCGGCGTCTCGCGGATCGTGTCTTTGAGATGGCGTGGACGCATAGCCATGTGCTCCTGCGGCAGATCAATGCCACAGAGGCCGACGCGCAACTCTATGGACACCTTGCCAGCTCGGTAATCTATGCCAATTCTTCGCTGCGCGCCGAACCGGGCGTCATCATCAACAACCGCCGGGGGCAATCCGGTCTATGGGGCTACTCCATTTCGGGCGATTTACCAATCGTGCTGCTGCAGATTGAAGATTCGGCCAATATCGACCTGGTGCGCCAACTCGTACAGGCCCACGCATACTGGCGCTTAAAAGGACTGGCGGTGGACCTGGTGATCTGGAACGAAGATTACGCCGGTTACCGGCAACTTCTGCAAGACCAGATCATGGGGCTTATTGCCGCAGGCGTCGAAGCCAACGTGACCGATCAACCAGGCGGCATCTTCGTAAGACCTGCGGACCAGATATCTAACGAGGACCGCGTCCTGCTCCAAACCGTCGCTCGCGCCATCATCACCGACAGCCGGGGAACGCTGGCGGAGCAGATCAACCGTCGCGGCCCTGTGGGAGCGCTCATCCCACACCTCACACCGACCCGAACCCACCTATCCGAACCTCTGGCGGTCGCCGCGTTGCCTCGCCACGATCTGACGTTCTTCAACGGGCTGGGCGGATTCACGCCTGACGGGCGCGAGTATGTCATTACGACAACGCACGGGCAGGTGACTCCGGCGCCATGGGTGAATGTGCTGGCAAACCCGCACTTCGGAACCGTCATATCAGAGAGTGGGCTTGCCTACACCTGGAGCGAGAATGCCCATGAGTTCCGCCTTACTCCTTGGCACAGTGATCCTGTGGGCGATTCGAGCGGAGAGGCGTTTTACATCCGTGATGAAGAGCGCGGCCACTTTTGGTCCCCCATGCCGCTGCCCATCCGCGGGGCTACGCCTTACGTCACCCGGCACGGATTTGGCTACAGCGTCTTCGAGCACACGGAGCGCGGCATCCGCTCAGAGGGATGGGTTTACGTGGCACTGGATGCGTCGATCAAGTTCACTGTGCTGAAAGTACGAAACGAGTCTGGTAGATCGCGCCGACTCTCCGCCACCGGATACGCGGAATGGGTTCTTGGAGACCTGCGACCGAAGTCGACAATGCACGTAGTCACCGAAGTTGACCCCAACAGCGGCGCTCTCTTTGCGCGGAACTCCTACAACACGGAGTTCGCCGACAGGGTTGCCTTCTTCGATGTGGACGATGCGCCCCGGACATTAACCGGCGACAGGACTGAGTTTATCGGGCGCAACGGCACGCTTCGGAATCCGGCCGCAATGACCCGGTTGCGCCTCTCCGGCAAGGTGGGGACCGCTTTGGATCCCTGCGCTGCTATCCATGTTCCATTCGAGCTTGCCGACGGGCAAGAACGCGAGATCATCTTCAGGCTCGGCGCAGGGCGGGATACCGATGACGCCGGCAAACTGGTGCGTCGTTTCCGGGGATCTGCTGCCGCGCGCGGCGCGCTCGAAGCAGTGTGGCAGTACTGGAATCACACGCTTGGCGCAGTGCAAGTGGAAACACCCGACCAGTCTGTCAATATCCTGACTAATGGCTGGCTCTTGTACCAAACTCTCGCGTGCCGTCTTTGGGCCCGGAGCGGATACTACCAGTCGGGCGGCGCCTTCGGTTTCCGCGACCAGTTGCAGGACGTGATGGCGCTCATCCACGCCGAGCCGCGGCTCGTGCGCGAGCACCTCCTCCTCTGTGCTGCCCGTCAGTTCAAGGAGGGTGATGTCCAGCATTGGTGGCATTCTCCGTCGGGCCGGGGTGTGCGTACACACTGTTCGGACGATTTCCTCTGGTTGCCGTTGGCTGCCTGCCGCTACGTTCTGAGCACCGGAGACACCGGGGTGTTGGATGAACTTGTCCCCTTCATCGAGGGCCGCCCGGTAAACACGGACGAGGACTCGTATTATGATCTTCCCCACGCGTATGAACAAACGGCCAGTTTGTATGATCACTGTGTGCGTGCCATCATGAGGGGCATCAGCCTTGGCGAGCACGGTCTGCCGCTTATCGGCTCGGGTGATTGGAACGACGGCATGAACATGGTGGGCGAACACGGCAAAGGCGAAAGCGTTTGGTTGGGATTCTTCCTTTATGAAGCGCTCATGCGGTTCACTGAGATTGCACGCATACATGGCGACCTGCCCTTTGTCGAACGCTGCCAGAGGGAGGCGGCCCAACTGCGCCGGAATATCGAGCAGAATGGCTGGGATGGTGAGTGGTACCTCCGCGCTTACTTCGATGACGGCTCGCCGCTCGGTTCGGCGGGTAATCCCGAATGCCAGATTGATTCTATTGCGCAAAGCTGGTCTGTTCTATCCGGCGCCGGGGATGTCCAACGCTCAGCCATGGCAATGGAAGCAGTGGATAAGCGCCTCGTTCGACGGGACCATAGACTGATCCAACTCCTGGACCCGCCCTTCGATAAGTCGAATTTGAATCCCGGCTATATAAAGGGGTACGTCCCTGGCGTTAGGGAAAATGGCGGACAATACACTCATGGCGCTATCTGGACAGCGATGGCATTCGCTGCATTAGGCGACAGCAGACGCGCGTGGGAAATGCTGGCAATGATAAACCCGGTAAACCATGGGAGATCTCCGGAGGAAATTGAAACCTACAAAGTAGAACCTTA
>JBDRTC010000142.1:0-5379 GCA_043824335.1 Planctomycetota bacterium
TTGGATCGTTCCCAGGACGTTCAGGTTCCATGAGTTTCTCCGTGACCCCGCGGTTCGGTCTTAACGCGGACTTCGCTGTCTTACAAGATTAGGTTACCCCTACAATGTCTGGGGAGAGGAACCGAGGGAAGTCAAAGGCAACACCAGCGGGGGGATTCGATCAGCTATGTCTCAGCCGTCTGAAGCGGCACTTTCGCGAAATCCCGCATTGCCGGGTCGCCCAAAGGGGGGCTGGCAACCTGGCAGGAATCCAAGATAATTACGGCTAGCCGGGATCGGTTGTCGAGGTCGTGGCGAAGGCTCCCAGCCTGCGGTTGGGGAAGACCGGCAAAATGCCTCTCCGGAGGAAGCGGCTCCCGAACAATCCGCCCGGGGACTCACCCGACGCCTTGTGAAGGGGTGAACCATGGACATGAGACTCTTATCCGACGAAGGGGGCGTGTTGCGGTTGGAGGCTCTTGATTCTCCACAAGCGGTTTTGCGAGGCGGGCGGGACACTCATCCTCCACTCGCTCCGTCCGCCCGTGATGGAGATCCTGGCGCTGATCCGCTTCGAGCACATCCTCCTCATCGCCGAGAACGAAGCGGGCGCCCTGGCGCTGCTGGAGCAGGAGAATCCGGCATGTGTCGTAAGAAAAAGCTATGCTAGAGAGTAGACACAACGTGGGGTGCCGACGGGCCTGCGGAAACTTCGGCGCCCTGCAGCAATGGCCTGGGAGTCTCACATGAATCTGCCTCACATTCTGTCTTCGATCGAGTGGGAATTCGCCATGTGGGCTTTGCTCGTGATCGCTGCCGGCGCGGCGCTCTTGGCAATCCTGAGCCCCCGTCGTTTCTCGGCGCTGAATGCTTGCAGTAGCGCGTGGATAGACGTCGACAAGCTCACCCGGACGCTGGACAAGCGGGTCGACATCGACCATCACGTCTTGCGGCATTGCCGACTGTTCGGAATCGCCGTATTGGGAGCGGCGGGCCTCCTTGCCGGCTTCCTGCTCTGGGCCTCCTAGCAGCCCGCTGATTCCAGGTCGGCCTCGTGATGGTCGAACTCACCTGTTGCGCCCGAGGTACGTCAGCTCGTTGAACAGTTGGTCCGTTGTGTCGAGCACCGCCAGGTTCGTCCGGTAGCAGATCGACGCCCGGGACAGCTCGACCAGGCCCTCAGCCCCCACGGGGTCCGAAAAACTGGCACAGGTCGGTTATACCTGCACCGGACTCGGGTTTCTCCGATCGATGGCCGGTGTTTCTCGCTCGCGAGTCGACTGTCCGGGAAAACTGACCTAGAGTTCTTTTGAGGGTGGGTGGATCCCGCCTGCCTATCTCCCCGTCGGCTTTTCTGTCGTTCTTGTCTGGGCATCGCATTTCGCTCTTCCCGTTTCGTGGAAGGGAAACCATGTTCAAGCGTCTGACCGCAGACCGTCTCGGCATGCGCGGCGCGCCGAGCGCCGCTCTCTGCCCAGTGCACGCACCCAATGATTTTGCCCGCTTTGAAGCACGCAGAGGTTCACCATGCGCCGACACCTCCGGAGCCGCAACCCGGTAGCCAAGGCAACCCGTCGTTCAAAAAGGGAAACGAGAAAAAGTCCCCGCCGAGCATCGACGCTCCCGCGACCCGGCCGAGGCCGGCCGCCGAAGCGCGGCTTCTGGTCTTGCCGCTTCGAGCCGCTCGAGGACCGCTTTCTCCTCTCCGTCGCGCCCGGCGTCGACAACACGCTCTCGTCCAGCGACGACGCCCTGTTCCTGCCCGTGGGATCGGCCGGCTCCTACGCCGAGGAATCGCAATGGGTGTCGAACTCCGCGCCCGTCGGCGTGTTCACCGGCGGCGCCGAGAGCCAAACGGCCGTGTTCGACTTTTCCTTCGACGGCACGCCGATTCTGCAGGACGTCGCCGGGGGCGCGATCGTCACCCTGGCAGGCGAGGAGTCTTGGGTCTCGACCGGGGACCCCGTGATGCCGGTGCGCGAGTCGACGATCCTCCTGCCCGTGGGGATGGAAATCACGTCGATCGACGTGACCTATCTCGACACGGGCACCGTGATCGCCGACGGCGTCGAGCTGCTCGCCGCGCCGGCGGCGCTTCCGTTCAGCGAAGGGGGCGTCGAGGCGATCAACGATTGGACGACGCTCGTCAACACGTCGTTCCACGAGCAGGACGCCGTCCTGTACTCGAACTACACGATCAGCGGCTACCACGTCGGCACGCTGCGGATCTTCCCGATGGAGTACGACGCGGCCGCCGGCACGCTCAGCTACCACACCGAGGTTTCCGTCATGGTGACCGTCGGCGCCGCCGAAGACGGCGGAAACGTGTCGGTCCGCGGCTCCGAGGCCGACCACCTTCGCGTGGCCGCTCTGGTCGACAACCCGGAGGCGCTTTCCGATTACCCGCTTCCGGCGGCGACCTCCGGCGGCGAGTCGCCGATGCTTCCCGCGGCCGGGCAATATGACTACGTGATCGTCACCTCCAGCGCGCTGGAGGCCAGCTTCCAGCCGTTGGTGAACCAGAAGATCGCCCGCGGGCTGACGGCGACGACGGTCAGCACGGAGACCATCTACGCCAATTATTCCGGCACCGAGACCGGCGACAACGCCGACCGGATTCGCCACTTCATTGCCGATGCCTACGCCAACTGGGGTACCCAGTGGGTGCTGCTCGGCGGCGACGCCGAAGTGCTGCCTCAGCGTGCGGTCTACGCCAGCGTGGGATCGACCGTCGACACCGCGCTTCCAACCGACCTCTACTATGCGGCGCTCGACGGGACCTGGAACGGCGACGGCGACAACCTCTGGGGCGAGTCGAACGACGGGACCGGCGGCGGCGACATCGACCTGGTGCCCGAGGTCTACATCGGCCGGGCCCCGGTCAGCAACACCACCGAGGCCGGCAATTTCGTCTCCAAGACGATCCGCTATGAGACCACGCCGCACGCGAACGCCACGACCGCCGTCTGGCTGGGGGAACAACTGGATTCGGGCACCTGGGGGAGTTACTCCGCCATTCCCATCCGCGACCAGAGCATCCCCGACGACTGGAACCTGATCGAGCGTTACGATTCCGCCGGGGGATGGACCGGCTCGGATTTCGTCGGCGATCTGAACGCCAGCCCGCACCTGGTCACCCACCTGGGCCACAGCAATGAGACGTACAACGCCCGGTTGGTGAATTCATACGTGGCCGGGCTGACGAACGTCGACCCCTATCTCATGTACTCGCAGGGGTGTTACTCGGGCGCGTTCGACACGCACAACATCTCGATCGCCGAGCAGCACGTGGTCGACGATCACGGCGCGTTCGGCGTGGTGATGAACACCCGGTACGGTTGGTACATGCCGGGCAGCACCCCCGGCGCCAGTCATTACTACGCCCGGGAGTTCTGGGACGCCGCCTTCAACGAGGGCCACTCGCACCTCGGCGAGGTCGCCCAGGACGCCAAGGACGACAACATGTTCCGCGTCGGCTCCACGGGCGTGTACCGCTGGATCCACTTCACTTCCACTCTGTTCGGCGATCCGGAAACGCCGCTTCAAATCGGCGGAGGCCCGAGCGCGGGCGGAGAGATCCACGGCGCCGTGGCCGAAGATGCAAACGCCGACGGTCAGCGTCAGGTTGGCGAAACGGGGCTGGCGGGCCACACCGTCTTCTTGGATCTCGACGACGACGGCGCGCGGGACGTGGGCACCGTCACCACCGCGTTGACCGGCGCGCCGGGCACCCTCGTCGACAACGGCACCCTCACCTCAACGATCGTCGTCAGCGGCGCGGCGCTCGTGACCGACCTGAATGTCTCGCTCGACATCACCCACACCTACGACGGCGATCTGGAGGTCTACCTGATCAGCCCCTCCGGGACCAAGGTGGAGCTGTTCACCGCCGTGGGCGGGTGGGGCGATAACTTCACCGGCACCACGCTCGACGACGAAGCGGCCTCGCCGATCAGCGGTGCTGCCGCGCCCTTTACCGGAACCTTCCGGCCCGAGGGCCTTTTGTCGACCTTCGACGGCGAGAACGCCAACGGCGCCTGGACCCTGGAGATCACCGACACCGCTTCCTGGGACACCGGCACGCTGAACAACTGGTCGCTGGAGATCGCCGTTGAGGAACCCCATACGCTAACCGGCGCGGACGGAACCTATGCCTTCCTCGGTTTGGCCGACGGAACGTACTCGGTTCGGTACGAGTTGCCCGGCGGATGGTCTCACACAGGTCCCGTCGACGGGCTCCACTCAGTCGCGGCTACGGGTGGCGGGATCGTCACGGGCGTCGACTTCCTGGCCGTCAACAATCCACCGGCGATCGACTTGGGCGCGGTCGACTTCCACGAGATCGAAGCGTTGGACCTCACCGGCGGCGACTCCTGGTACTCTCTCCAGACGACCCGCCAGGGCTATCTGACCCTCGAAGCGCTCTTCCAGGGATTGCCCGGCGACGTGGAAATGAAGCTCTACGACGAGGGCGTGAGCGAACTGGCCACTTCGGCGGTCTCCGACGGCGGAGAGCGGATCGACTGGACCGTCGGCGCCGGCCAGACGTATTACCTGAGCCTGACCGGCGGCGCGGCCGACGTGGATCTGCGTCTGGCCAATCTCGTCCACTGGGACGGGGCGAGCGTGTTCGTTTACGGGACTGCGGCCGACGACCGTCTCGACTTCGCCGCCGCCGCCTGGCATCAGGTCACGATCAACGGCGTGCACTACGAGTTCGACGCCTCGGTCGTCAATTCGGTCAGGTTTGACGGCGGCGCGGGCCGCGATACCGCGGTGCTCCTGGGATCGTCGGGTGACGATACGGCCGTGCTCCACCCCTCCTGGGCTGCCCTGACCGGCCCCGGCTATCGGGCCGTGGTGACGGATACGGCCGACATCATCGTCATGGGCCAGGGCGGGACCGACGTGGCCAAGCTGTACGACTCGGCCGGAGACGACACCTTCGTTGCCACGCCCCGCTACGGCAGCCTCTACGGCGACGGGTTCTATAACCGGGCCGTTTCCTTCCGCTACGTTCACGCCTTCGCCACGGGCGGCGGAACCGACGTGGCCAAACTCTACGATTCGGCCGGGGACGACACCTTCGTTGCCACGCCCCGCGACGGCAGCCTCTACGGCGACGGGTTCTATAACCGGGCCGTTTCCTTCCGATACGTGCATGCCTTTGCCAGTGAAGGAAACAGCGACGTCGCCAAACTCTACGACGACCCAGGGACGGCGGACATCTTTATTGCCGACAGGCACAGCAGTCGTCTGTACGGTGAGGGTTTCTACAATCGGGCGAAGGGATTCCGATACGTGCATGCGTTCTCATCGGGCGGGGATGATGTGGCGACTCTGCACGACGATCCTACCGGCGACGACACGTTCTTGGCCACGGCCAGAGACTGCCGGTTG
>JBDRTC010000143.1:0-13789 GCA_043824335.1 Planctomycetota bacterium
CGTATCGAGCAGATTGATCTTGCGCTCGAAGGCCCTGTCGAGCACCTTGAACGACGTGGCCGCGTCGATTTCCCGCCCGAAGGTCACGCAACCGAGGCCGATCGAGCTGACGCGCAAATCCGTTTTGCCGAGCGGTCGGAATTCCAAGGGCATAAGCCGTGTCGGGATGCTAGGACGAGAGTTCTGGGGTATAGCACCCATACTCCTTGACGGCCTCGACCATGGCGACCAGATTGCCGGGGCGGCACGAGGAGTGGAAGCTGTTTGACGACGTGACGATGTAGCCTCCGCCGGGGCCGGCATCGGCGATCGCCTGTTGAACGGCCTCTCGCACTTCCTCGGCCGTCCCGTGTGGCAGCAGCCGCGCGCAATCGATGTTGCCGGCCAGACACACCTTGCCGCCCACGAGCTTCTTCACCTTCTTCAACTCCATACCGGCGACCGGCTCGATCGGGTTCAGCCCGTCGGGCCCGGCAGCGACGATCATGTCCAGGAGCGAGTAGATGTTGCCGTCGGTGTGCTTGAGGCAGAGTGCCCCCTCCTCGTGAATCATGTCGATCATCTTTGTCAGCCGGGGCAGGATGAAGTGCTCGAAGGCGGCGGGGCTCATCATGGGGCCGCGGTTGCCGGCGTAGTCGTCGCCAAGAATAATCACTTCGGCTCCGGCGCGTATGGCGCGTCGGACGATCGCCATGTTGCAGTCGAGCACCTTGTCCATGGTAACCTCAACCGTTTCGGGCTCGGCCAGAAAGTTCATCAGGAGGGAGTCGATACCCATCAAATAGGCCGCCCACATGAAGGCCGCCCGATGGTGGAAGCAGATCGCCCGCTTCCCCTTGTATCGGTCGACCAGTTCGGCAAGCCGGCCCAGACGGTGCGGGGCTTCGGGCGATGGCGGCGTGTAGGCCCTGGCGTCGGCCAGCGTGGCGATGGGGCCGCGAATCGGGTGGGTGACCGCCTCGGTATTCGGCCTGTAGGTGACGCCCCATTCATCCACGTACGAGCCGTCGCGGTTCTCGCGTGTTTTCTCGAATAGCGCTCCGCAGGCCACGCCGTCCATGTCCAGCCGATCCATGCAATCGGACTGGCCGCTGCACCCGGGTACGGCCGCACGGGCAACCTTTTCGTCAATCAGGAACTCCACAACCGGCACGCGATCGGGCTGCTCTAAACGCAATGCGGCGTGGACTCGCTCTACGGAGTTCATGGTCTGGTCCTTCGGAACATCGGATCGCACTGCGGGAGTCGTTACCCAGCGGTTGGCCTTCCGTCGGGGGGCAGGAATAGTATACCGTGCTTCCACGGCGAGGATAGGGCAAAGTCAGGGAGCAACATCGTGGAACTGCCGGCGACCGGCCGGGTCGGTTGACATGGCGTCGGCGGTTCATACAATCGAGAGACCGTGCGTGGCGACCGGTCGGTCGCCTGGGCCATGGCTTCCCTCGCGCGGTGCGGACAACACGACACGGGAGAAAACACCATGTTCCGACAGACTGCCACCCTGTATTTGACCCTCGCTCTGTTCTCAGGAGGGGCCTTGGCGGCCGATGAGGACTCGCGAAACATCGTCACCGGCTGGAAGATCCCCGACGAAGGATACTGCGATCAGCCCTACGTGGTGATCACCCACGACGGCAACTGGCTCTGTACGCTCACCACAGGGGCGGGCCACGAAGGCCAGGGCGGCCAGCACGTGGTTGCCACGATCAGCACCGACCGTGGAAAGACCTGGTCGCCGATGGTCGACATCGAGCCGGCCGACGGACCCGAGGCCTCCTGGGTCGTCCCGCTCGTCACGCCGAGCGGCCGTGTCTACGCCTTCTACGACTACAACGGCGACTGGGTCGACCGTCTGCCGGGCGGCGACAAAAAAATCCGCGCCGACACGGTCGGATGGTACTGCTACAAGTATTCCGACGACCACGGCCGCACGTGGTCCCAGCGCCGCTATCGTCTACCCATGCGCCTCACCGCTTGCGACCGGGCGAACAATTGGCAGGGCAAGGTGCAGATCTTCTGGGGCATCGATAAGCCCAAAGTCACCGGCGGAAGCGTGCTGTTCGCCTTCACCAAGCTGGGACGCTACATGCTCGATAACGGCGAGGGATGGCTCTACCGAAGCGACAACCTGCTGACCGAGCCGGACGTGGAAAAACTCTGCTGGGAACTCCTGCCCGACGGCGAGCACGGCATCCGCAAGGCCGAGTTCGGGTCCGTGCAGGAGGAGCACAACCTGGTCCCGATCGACGAGGACCGCCTCTACATGGTCTATCGCACCACGACCGGGTATCCCTGCCACTCGTACAGCGACGACCGCGGCCACACCTGGAGCACGCCGGAGCACATGACCTACGCTCCCGGTGGGCGGAGGATCAAGAATAATCGTGCGTGCCCCAAGCTGTGGCGAGTGGAAAACGGCAAGTATCTCTTCTGGTTCCACAACCACAGCGGCCGCTCCTTCACCGACCGCAACCCGGTCTGGGTCTCCGGCGGCGAGATACGCGAGGGGCGAATGCACTGGTCCGAGCCGGAGATCCTCCTCTACGATCTCGAACCGGCCACGCGGATGAGCTATCCCGACCTCGTCGAGCAGGACGGCCGCTATTGGGTCACCGAGACCCAGAAGACCATCGCCCGAGTGCATGAAATCGACAAGACGCTGCTTGAAGGGCTTTGGGGCCAAGGGCAAGTCAAGACGATTGCGCAAGACGGGCTGTTGGCCGAATGCGGTTCCGGCACGACCAAACTTCCAGGCAGCATCGATCTTGGCCGGCTCGGGGGCCTTTCGCTCGATCTCTGGGTGACGCTCGAAGCGCCCGCGACCGATCAGCCGCTCGTCGACGCGCGCGATGCCGACGGCCGCGGCATCGTGCTCTTGAGCACCGGTCAAGGCACCGTGCGGATCGAGCTTTCCGATGGCGAAACAAAGGCGGCGTGGGAGTGCGATCCCGGGCTGCTCGCGGCCGGAAAGCGGCATCATATCGCGGCGATTGTCGACGCCGGCCCTCGAATCGTCACGTTCATTATCGACGGTCAACTGTGCGACGGCGGCGATGCGCGGCAATTCGGCTGGGGCCGATACGAAGGCGCATTGGGCGACGTGAGCGGCTCCGGTCAGGTGCGCGTGGCGGCCGCGGTCGGGAAGCTGCGGCTCTACCGTCGCTACCTGCGGACTTCGGAGGTGATCGGCAACTTCCACGCCGGCCCGTGATGCCGTGAGGCTCTCACACCCGGAAACCAGTCGGTAAAGCGAGCTGCCCATGAGCCGAACGCCCCTTCTAGCGGTCTCCCTGGTGGCCGCGACCCTTGCCGCGGCGGGTTGTCGGCCCGCCCAGTCTCCCGGCGGTGGCCGGCAGTTGAAGCTGGCCTACGTGATGGCCCCCGGCGGTCCCGCCCACGAGGCCGCCGGGCACTTTGCCGACCTGGTCCGGCAAAAAACCGGCGGCGCAATTACGGTAAAGCTCTATCCCAGCGCCCAGTTGGGGAACGACAAGGAGTTGGCCGAGGGACTCTCGATCGGCAGCGTCGACATGGTGCTGGGCGGCACGGCGCCGATCGGTTGGTACCTCCCCGAGTACGGGGCCATCGAGGCGCCGTTCATGTTCCGCGACTACGAGCACTTGGACCACGTGCTCGAAGGCCCCATCGGCCAAGAAATCACCAACGCGCTGGCCGAGAAACGGCGAATCGTGATCCTCGATTGGTGGCACCGCGGCCCAAGATACCTGACCACGACCGATCGAAAAGTGACCACGCCCGCCGACCTCGTGGGCCTGAAGCTTCGCGTGCCCGAGCTTCCAACGTATATCGAGGCCTGGAAGATCCTCGGCGCCAGTCCCACGCCGCTGACCTACAGCGAGATATTCATGGGGCTCAGGCAAGGCACCGTCGAAGGGCAGGAGAACCCGCTCGAGGTGATCCACACCAGCAGCTTCCACGAGGTTCAGAAGTACGTAATCCAGACGCGACACCTGCTCGGCGTCTACATGTTGATGATCCAAAAACCCCTGCTCGACAGTCTGAGCGCCGAACAGCAAGAGGCCGTGCGGGAAGCCGCCGTCGAGGCCGGGCTTCGCGAGCACGAGCTAATGATCCGATACGACGAGGAATTCACCGCCAAGCTGAAAGAGGCCGGCATGCAGTTCGTCGAGCCGGATCGCGACGCTTTTCGCAAAGCGGTCGTCGGTGAACTCCCCAATCGCTTTGAGAGCGTTTGGGCACCCAACCTGTTTGAGCGGATTCTGGAAACGAAATAGCCGCACCTCCGGCCACCTGGAGGATCCCCCTGTGAATCAAAGACCGATGGGCCCCGGCGACTACGTGATTGCCGCGCTGTTCGGTGCGGTCATCCTGGTGGTGGGCGCGGGCGTGTTGTGGCGTTACGTGTTGGACAGCCCGCTCGTCTGGACCGTCGAACTCTCGCGAATCCTGTTTACCTGGATGATCTTCGTGGGGGCGGCCCTGGCGATCAAGGAGGGCACGCATATCCGCGTCAGCCTGCTCGTGGATCGGCTTCCCGCAAACGCGGCGAGATACTTTAGCGTGGGATTCCTTGTCCTAATCGTGGCCTTCCTGGGCATCATGGTCTACTTCGGTTTCGAGTACGTGCGACTGGAGTCAGGTTCACGAACTCCCGCCCTGGGCCTGCCGCAGGCCTACGTCTGGTACGCGGCGCTGCCGGTCTCGTTTTCCTTTGGGGTCTACTTCGCGGTGCGCAAAGCGATCCGCGACTGGCGGAACCCATCGCGCCATGAACCGGCTTCGAGGGACGAGTAGATGGCCTTGCTGGTCGGAACCATGCTCGTGCTCTTGGCCCTGGGGGTGCCGGTGGCGTTTGCGATCGGAACGGCCGTTGCGGTCTATCTCTTGTTGGGGCCGATGCTGTTGGGCTCGTCGCCGATTCCGCCGGTGGTCATGGCCCAGATGACGGCCAGCGGGGCCAACGAGTTCATCCTGCTGGCGGTCCCGTTCTTTATTTTCGCCGGTGAGTTGATGAACGCCGGCGGCATCACCAGGCGGTTGATCGCCTTTGCCGAGGCGGTGGTGGGCGGAATCCGGGGCGGATTGGCCTACGTGGTCGTGCTGGTGAACATGATTATGGCCGGTGTGTCCGGTGCGGCCATCGCCGACGCCGCCGCGGTCGGCTCCGTGATGATCCCGAGCATGGTCCGCAGCGGGTATCGCCGCGGATTTGCCGGCGCGGTGAACGCCGCCGCGGCCACCGTCGGTCCCGTGGTGCCGCCCAGCGTAGGGTTCATCATCTATGCCTCGGTGGCGAACCACCCCTCGGTTTCCGTAGGCAAGCTCTTCCTGGCCGGCGCGATCCCCGGCCTCATCTTGGGCGTGTACATGCTCGTGGTCTGTTACCTCGTCGCCCGAAGCACCGACCTGCCCCGGGCCGAGAAGACCTCGCTCCGGCGAGTCCTGGCGGGGCTGCGCGACGCCCTGTTCGCCCTCTTGATGCCCGCGATCATCCTGGGCGGAATTCTCACCGGCGCGGCCACCCCAACCGAGGTCGGCGTGCTGGCGGTTGCCTATGGGCTCTTCATCGGCGTGGTGGTTTACCGCGAAATCAGGCTCCGCGACATTCCCTACCTCCTGGCCAAGTCGGCCAAGCAGACGGCCGTGATCATGTTCGTCATCGCCACGGCCAAGGCGTTCGGCTGGCTGCTTACGAACATGGACGCCCCGGAAATCCTGCTGGGGGCCTTCAGCTCCATCTCCACCGAGGCCTGGGTGTTCCTGGCGATCATGAACGTCACGATCATCGTGCTCGGCTGCTTCATGGAAGGGGGCAGCCTGATGATTATCCTCACCCCGCTCTTGGTCCCCGTGTTGCTTCGCTACCAGATCGACCTGATCCATTTCGGGGTGGTCTTTCAGTTAAACATCATGATCGGACTGCTCACCCCGCCGATCGGCATGCTGCTTTACGTGATCGCCGGCGTCTCCGACGTTCCCCTGGGCGAAATCCTCAAGGAATTGTGGCCCTTCCTGATCGCCATCCTGCTGGTGCTCGTGCTGATCACCTACGTCCCGCCGATCACCCTGTTCCTGCCGGGCCTTCTGGGCGGGCGGTAGGTTTTTCGGCATGGTGGCTGCCGAAACGGCTGGCAGACCGATTCTCCAGCCTGTAGATTGACGGGAACTCCCCGTTCGGCCGACTTCCGAAACCTCGCGGGATTACGGGATGGTTCGCATCTTGCTCTTGCTCTTGCTTCTTTGGGTGGTTGCCGCGGTTTCACTCCAGCCGGCAAGCGGCGAGCAACTGCTGGTCCACGGCACCTTCGAGGACGACTTCGGGGACGACGGTCTTGGCGTGGGCTGGACCGACAACTCGCGGAGTTGGGCCGACCTGGAAGTCGAGTACCGACGGTCGACCGATCGCCCGCACGGAGGGGAGGCCTGTCAGCAAATCGTCTGCACCCGGCTGGATTACGGCGCCGTGCAAATGACTCCGACAACGCCCGTTCCTCTCGATCGCGGCGGAATCTATCGGGTTCAAGGCTGGCTAAGGGGCGACGTGGGCCCGGTCGCCCTGCAGTTGCGCCAGTCGCCTTCGCCCTATCGGGTGTACGTGGAGGAGGCCGTCGAGGTCGGCGACGAGTGGCGCAAGATCGACTATTTCTGGACCAGCACCGTCGGCGACCCGAACGGGCGATTCATGCTGCGGTTCACCAAGGAGGGGAACCTGTGGGTGGATGACCTTTCCATCGAAGCGGTTTCCGCCGAGGAGGCATCGCGCCGGGCACCCCCTCCCGAGCGAGGAAACTTGCTGGCAAACGGGCAATTTGACCTGGGACCGGCCGGCTGGCTCCTCAATCATTCCTGCGACGCATGGCGCGAGGCCGTGTTGGAAATTGACGCCGTCGAAGGAGAACCTTGCCTGAAAATAACGGTCCCGGAGGGGATCACCGCAACGCTGTCGAGCGACGTGACACCCATCGCCTCCGGACATCCGATCACCGTCGGTTGCAGACTCCGGGCAGACGGTCCGGCCTCGGTGACGTTTGGCTCCACGAACTGCGGAGGCCGGGCGGACGTCACCACCGAATGGCGGGCGTTCACTGCCGCCGGAAAGGCCCGATTCGTGCCCCGGCCGGCCGACCACGTTCGCCTGGTCGTTCGCGGACCGGTTCGGCTTTGGATCGACGACGTGCGGCTCTATCAGGACCTGGGGCCGGGCGACGGGCGACGCTTTCAGGCGGTCGTGCTTTCAGACCGGCATCCCCTCTCCCTGTACCACGAAGGGGAGCCCCCGATCGTCGGCCTCTTCAGCTCCACCCCGCAAGGGACCGAGCCGCGCCTGCTGGAATGGAAAATCGAGGACTTTTGGGGGAACGTTCGCTTGGAGGGCACGTGTCATCCCGGCGCCGGACGTCGGTTCGAGAAGATCGACTGCCACGAACTGGGCCGTGGCTGGTACCGTGCGTCGGTCGGATGGATCGAGGACGGACGGCCGCAAGCCCACGAGTCGACGTTTGTGGTCCTGCCGCCTCCTGATCGCGAGGGCTCGATTGCGGAGTCGCCGTTCGGAGCCCACTTCTCCCTCGACCCGACCGGCCTGAGGATCGCCCAAGCGGTCGGCGCGCGTTGGCTGCGGCTCCATCCCCCCAACCACACGAAATGGCGGATCGTCGAGCCCGACCGAAAGGGCGAGTGGGCCTGGCGAGATGAACCCATCCGTATCGCCAAGAAGGCCGGACTCGAACTAATCGGGTCCTTGGATCGTTGTCCCAATTGGGCCTCCTCGGCGCCGGCGGGGACTCCCGACGCCGGTTTTTACACGGGCGTGGGGGCCTGGGTCCCCGAGAATTGGAGTGACTGGGAAAACTACGTCCGAGAGACGGTCCGCCGTTACAAGGGCGACGTCCATGTCTGGGAGGTGTGGAACGAGCCGAACCTGACCGATTGGCTGATCCCGCGGGCAGGGCAGACCCGGGCCGAAGCGTACGTCGAGATGTTGAAGCGCACGTACCCGATCGTCAAACGCGAGGACCCCAGCGCCACGGTGATCGGCGGGTGCGTGGCCGGAGCATTGACCGAGCATTCCCCCCCCTGGCAGTTCACCCGAGAAATCATCGATCTGGGGGCCTTGGAACTGATGGACGCCTTCAGCTTCCATCAGTACATCACGCGTTCTGTCGACGAGGGTGACGAGCCGATCGAAACGTGGCTTGGTCGCTTGAAGAGAATGATGCGCGAGGCGGGAAGGCCCTTGCCGATCATCAATAGCGAGGGGGGGTACGCCAACCCGGGCACCTCGTTGAGGTATCGGCCTTGTCCGGCCAATGTGGTTTCGCCCGACGACATGGCCCGATGGCTCGTGCGTCAGTACGTGAGCCAGATAGCCTGCGGCGTTCGCCAATTCTTCTTCTACAACTTCTTTGTGGACGGCTCCCCGACGATCCGCCCCTGGGAGGGCTTCGTGGAAGGCGACGGGCAACCTCGCCCCAACGTGGCCGCGTATGCCCAAATGACCTGGGCCCTCGACGGAAGTCGCTTTGAACGCATCGGTCGGCCGCACGGAGACGTTTCGGTGTATCACTTCACGACGCCGCGCGGCCGCCTGGCCGTGGCATGGGCCCACACCGGCCGGCAAGCCGTTGTCGAGTTCACCGGCGCGGTCCGGGCGTGGGACTTGATGGGCAGTCCGCTCGATCTGCCGTCCGGCGGAAAGCTTGAAGTCACCGACGCCCCGGTTTACGTTCTTACGCGGTAAGGGGCGGCCGGAGAATAACTCGGGTGCCATGCCCTCGCTTGCGTGGGCATGTCTCCCGGCATCGGCGAAATCGGCACATGGCCAAACAAGTTTGGCCATGCCACGCCGCCGCGGTCAACGCTTCTTCAACGTCACGCCGATTCCCGCGCGCTCCATCAGGAGAAACGACGTTTCCAGATTCGGGTCCTTGGTGATGGCGTCCAGGTATGGTTTGTCGGCCATCCGGGGGCTCATGTTGTGGGCGATAATGAGCCCGCCGGGGCGGATCAGCGGAACCAGCTTCTCCAGGTAATCGATGTACCCTTCCTTGTCGGCGTCGAGGAAGAGGATGTCGATCGGCTCCTTGTGCTGAGAAACCATCTCGTGGGCGTCACCGAGGATGATCGTGATCAGATCGTCGACACCCGCCTTCCTGAAGTTCTCTTCCGCCTGTTTGGCCCGCTCTGGATCGATCTCGTGGGTGAAGAGGTGGCCTCCGGTCGATCGCAGGGCGAGCGCGAACCAGACGGCCGACTCGCCGGTCGAGGTGCCGATCTCGACGACCCGTTTCGCGCCGGCCGTTTCCGTCAAGAGCCGCAAGAGGCGTCCGTCGGCCGTGGAGATGTTGCGGTATCGCGGACCCTTTTGCATCGCCTCCATGGCGGCCAGCGCTCGCTTCTCGTGCTCGTCCTTGGGAAGCGGCGGGGCCTCGAAGGCGGCGGGGTCGACGCCGGATCCCCCGGGAGGGCGGTCCGCCCCCTGCCCGAATGCCGTGGTCGTGATCGCGCTGAGGATCATCATTGCCGTCACGGTCGGTGCAACGCGTCTCATGCTACTGCTCCTGAATTGGTACAAATAGGGAAGTTTTTCATTGCCGCGGCCTGCCGATCACCAGGAAATTGGCCCCGTTGGCGGCCAGGGGGACTTTGAGAGTCAGCCGGCCGTCGGCATCGAGCGCATGTTGGGACCGGGCCGTCGAGTGCAAGTCGGCCAGCTCCTCGACCTGGCGCACGACTTCCGGCGGGTAAGACTCGGGTGAGTTCATTTTCCAGACAAGCGCCGTTGCTTCGGCGCGGAACTCATCGTTCTCGGTGCTCTGGATTTTCGCAAGGAGAATGGGAACCGCCGACTTGGCCGCGGGGCCGAGCCGGGTGAGCAGACGCACTCCGCGGAGTTGCGATTCGGGCGCGTCGGACTCCAGCAGGTCGACGGCCTCCCGGACGGTCCCTTTCGCTTCCACCGCAACCGTTTGGGAAGCGGCGATCCGCTCCTCTCGCAAAAACCTTGCCAGACGGTAGTACGAATTGTGGTCCTTGTCGAAAAGCTCGGCTTGCAGAACCCCGAGAAGAAGGCCCCTTTCCACTCGACGGTCAACGTAATCGAGACGCTGGTCCCCAGCGGCACGTCCTGCTGATCCGCGCCCGGCCGCGGCGCGCCGTACGGATCGGGCTTCCGGTTGACCAAACGGATTTCCGCCCCGCTGGCCGGCGATTCGGCGACCGCAAGCAGCGTGGCCCCCGTCACGAATGTACAGAGGAGCAAACCACCCATCGGATCGGCTTTCATAGTTCCGGGGGCGACGTTCCGTTACGGCTGGAATCGGATCGAGTAAAGGTCTGCTAGCCGTTTGTATCGTCGAGTCTCAGCCCCCTTTGGTCGAAGCCGAGGTAGATTCGGGCGTTCGCGTTTCGGGCCAGCTCGCGGAGCGTCTCCAACTCGGCCAGACGCAACAGGGCCGGATGGGCCTCCAGGATCTTTGCCGCCTTCTGACGCTCGGAATACATGTGCGATTCCGTTTCCGCCCGCAGTCGGGCGGCCTCTGCCTCCGACTGCTGCCGGAGTCGTTGGGCTTCCGCATCGGTCTCGGCTTCCTGCCGCTTGGCTTCGCCGTGCGACTTGGCCTCGATCTGTTCCACTTCGGCGCGGGTGCGGGCCTCGACCAACTGGGCCTCGCTGTTCCGCTCGGCCACCAACACGCGGTTCATGATCTCCTGAAGGTTGCCGGGGAAGACCAGGTCCTTCACGTCGGCCCGTCGAATGGCGACTCCATAACCGGCCGCCGCCTCCTTCACGTCCGCCAGAATTTCTTCGCTCAAACGGTTGCGGTTCGTGAGAATCTCTTCGAGCATCATGGAAGCCAACGCGCGGCGGGCCGCCAACTGCACGTCGCTGTAGAGCCGGTCTTCATAGCTCTCCACGGTATGGAGCGCCGCCTTCGGATCCGTCACGCGAAATTGGACCAGAATGCTCACGCGAATGGCGACCTTGTCGGCCGTGAGAATCTCTTGCCCTTTGATCGTAAGATCCCGCTCGCGCACGTCCACGAGCACGACCTCGACTTTGGGCAGCTTCTTAGACCAGGGCAGCTTCCTAAACCACCGGTGCTCCGGAGGGATCTTGTAGCGGCCGGCCTGGAGGATGTTGGCGAGCTTGCCGTCCTCGTACCACAGTCCTCGGTGCGTGTCCTTGATGACGATTTCGTCTCCCGGACGAGGGATCATGGCTTCTGCCTCCAACTGGATTTCTCGAAAACGGCGGCTTTAGAGAAGAGGAAAAAAGCGGCCTCGTAGCGGCGCCGATGTGGAGAACGAGCTTTCAGATTTGGCAAATCTGAGCGTCCAATCCTATTGGTGGTCGCAGGTACCATTTGGCCGCTCGCTCCGGACACCGCCGAGGCCACGGTTCAGTCTACCCCTGCGAGGGGCGGCTGTAAAGCACCTGATCGCCTGGACAATCGCCAACGCAACGCCCCCCACGGCAACCGCACCGATCACGGCGGAGATTCCTTCACGAGTCAAAGGACGCGATCGCCTGTTCAAGACAAGTGATCGTTGCCAGCCGGAGAGTCTCGCGCCCTGGAATCGTTTCGCTTCCCTTGTAATACGTGTCGTGGGTGTGTTTCTTGAGCCGGTTGAACAACGCTTCGTAGAGGGAGATGTTCGCCCTGATTGCGGCTGAGCTTGTTTGCCGCAACGAGAGTCCGTAGCCTCTTCCTACGTCCTTCTTGTAACCTTCGATGTAGGAAATGCGGCCGATGATATACATGTTCTTTTGGCGAAAAGGGGAGACTACCCATTCCAGCTTGTCGTGCACCGGGCCTTCGCTCTTCAAGAGCTTCACCAGGGTCTCCATCCGTTTGACGAGCCGCCGAGGTTGCCTCGGGTGCTCTTCCGGAGCCATCGCTGTAAACGTCGGCGGGGTAATGATGCATCTCACATTGCACCCCATTTCGGCGAGCTTCCCTAGAGTTGCCTTCTCCCTCAACAGGGCGTCGTGATACTCCTGGTCCTCTGGCTCCACCTCCTCGTCCTCGGAGATCGCTAACGCACCGAGCGATCCGCTGAACCAGACGATCTGGTGACGCAAGTCTCTCTCAGGCAAACTCCCCAGCACGCGCAGGTCCTCGATGATGACGTTGGTCCGATCCAGTGGCTTCTCGATGATCGTGGGCACCGCTGCCTTCTTCAGATCCTCTATTGTCCTGAAGAGGCGATCCATGAATTCTTTCCGGCCTGCTGGAGACGTCAGATCGAAGAAGATACAGCGCATCGACGCCAGGTCGAAGGGAAGCTCTTCCTGCTCCCGAGCCACCAGAATCACCGAATCACAGCGCGTGTGTGCGATGCCCAATTCGTAGAGGACGTTCGGGTTGAGATTCGTAAGGTCGGCGATGACGATTTCGGCCGTCTCAAGCTCCTGCAGAACATCGGCCAGGATGAAGCCGGGAGTCGTGGGAGAGTTGCCTCTTCGCGGCTTGAGCTCGAGCAGGTCACAGGCGGCACAAATCGTTCGCCACAATTCATCCGAGTGGGACTGCTCAAAAGGCATGGCCACAAACACCCGATCCTGCTCCCGGCCGAGCTGAGCTGTCGCTATGAAGGCTTTCGGATAGCTGGGAAAGGAGTCCGATCGTGCACTGTCCGGTTCAGCGCGTTTAGAATGCTTCTCGCACATGACCACATCCCCACATGCTGAACAGCGGCAAGAGACTCCGGTTCCTCGCAGTCGCGGCCGAAAGCCGCCCGCTCAGTGCATCTCGGTATCACACGAGCCGATGCCGTGGCGGTAGAAGTTGAACTGGACGTTGGGATGGTCGGCCAGGAGCGACATGGGCACGGCGCTGTCGGGAAGCTTTTGGGAGATCATCAGGGTCGTCAACCGCATGCCGAAGGGGTTGTCGTGGTTGCCGGCCTGCCAGATGGAGACCTTTTCGGCCTTCCACGTTTCCACCGGGCCGACGGTGGCCGCGCGGGTGGGCACCAGGGCGACCTGGCCGCCGCCTGACGTTCGGGCGTTCTGGATGATCGTCATCGGGTGAAGCTCCGTCACCCGGGTCTTGAGCTTGCGGTACTCTTCGGGGGGCGGGGGATCGTCCTTGTACTTGCCGGCCCGCTTGGGCGGGTCGTTGAAGGCCCAATGCTTCACCTCGCCCTGCCCACCCTGCATCACCACGCAGCGGATCGCGTCGTAGCTCTCGGAGTAGGCCTCCAGGTCGCCCGTGGGGAAGTGCAGGTGCGACGGCGGCATCCGCAGGTTTCGGCGGATCCGCTTGAAGCAGAGGTCCATGTCGGCCTTGGCGAAGCTCAGCGGATGGGTGGCGGGCACGGGCACGCCTTGGTCGTCGACCCACTCGTCCATGCCCCAGAAGTGGGCGCTGCGCACGTCGAGGTTTAGCTCGTTGACCAGCCGGGCGACCAGGGGAAGCTGCTCGGTCGGGCCGATGGGACCGCAAATGCCGGCCGGGTTGTCGACGTTCGACTGACGCCAGGCCTCGATGTACTCCAACGCCTCGGCCAGGTAGAAGTCCTCCAGCGTGTCGTACATCACCACGGTGAAGCCGGGCCGGGAAAGCTTTTGCATCGTTCGCGGCGTGAGCTTCGCAACGTCGGCCAACAGCTCCGGATCGAGGGTCGTATAGTCCCACCATTGCGGGGCAACCTTGCTCACGGGACGCGGCATGGGGCGATCTCCTTTCTCGGGTCCAGGTGGTTTTGGCGTCGCCGGTCAATGAATGGCAGTCAGCTATCAGCAGTCAGCCGGGATCGCGTGACGAATAACTTTTTCATTTGGACACTCTGCCGTTTAGCT
>JBDRTC010000144.1:0-2426 GCA_043824335.1 Planctomycetota bacterium
GGCTAAACGACCGACACCAACCCAGCCTTCATCGTTTGAGGTGGGCATGATGAGCAGATGGGTTTTTGAGGAACTCCGTGGTGCAGCAGTGCGTCGTGATCCGAATGAGTCGGAGCTATTCAAAACCGAACAGACTGGCGAAGGAGAGTATGCGGGAAACGACGCACTGGTGCGAGAGATTCTCCAGAATTCCATTGATGCCCGGCAAGGCGATGGCCCCGTGAAGGTTCGGCTTGCCGTTCACGAACCGGTGGATGCACCGTCAGGCAAGCGACTCTCGCACTACTTCCAACGCTTGCGGGAACCTCTGGCGGCCAAACAGATTCACTTGGACGAGAGCGGGAAACCGTGCTTGCCGTGCAGATTCCTGGTGTGTGAGGATTTCGGCACGAGCGGGCTCGAAGGCGATGTTGTGCAGTTTCGCGATCCCGCCCCGGGCGACGACTCTCAACAGTTCTTCTGGTTCTGGCGTAACATCGGTCGGAGCGGGAAGACCGGGGAAGACCTGGGCCGATGGGGGCTTGGTAAGACCGTTTATCGCGCTGCCAGCCGTGTGGGGTGCATGTTGGGATTGACGGTCCGGGAATCGGATCGACGCCGATTCCTCATGGGCCAGGCGGTGCTTCAAATCCACGCTCGCGACGACAAGGAGTTCATGCCGGAGGGGTATTTTTGCGGCGAGCAGGATGAAACCGGACTCCCTCTCCCCATTGAAGACCTTACGCGGCTGAACCGCTTCTGCAAAGAATGGCATCTGACAAGGAAGGACGAACCGGGGCTGTCGGTGGTCGCGCCCTTCGTGAGTGAGGACCTCAAGGCGGAGCGTCTTGTGCAAGCCGTGGCCGTTCACTTCTTCACGCGGATCTTGCGGGGCGACCTTGTCGTCGAAATCGTAGGAAATGCGATTGGCCAGGTAACCCTGGATCGGTCCAGCATTGCCGATGCCTGCAACCGGATCAAGTGGGACGGTCCAAAACGGACCAAGCGTCATATTGCCCCGCCCATCGCATTTGCGAACTCCTGTTTCGGCTCGCCGCCGGAAACGGAAACCGTTGTGCTTGGCCTGCGGAAGATTCCGGAATTGACCGAGGACTCTTTCGCCGTCGACGATTTGCACCGGCTGCGTCGTCTTTACTCCTCCGGTGAGCTGACGAGTGTGCGAGTGAACCTCTGGCTGCCCCAGTTGAAGGGTAAAGGGCGGGAAGGGCAACTGGATGTCCATTTGCAGCAGCTTGGGGCCGGCACGCGCTGTGACAGTTATTACGTCCGAGAGGGCATGACAATCACGAAGCTCAATTCACGAGCGGCACTGCGTGGAGTCCAGTCTCTGGTAGTTGTCGACAAGGGGCCTCTCGCCGAGTTGCTTGGAGATACCGAAGGACCCGCGCACGAGGATTGGGACACGTCGGCAGAGCGTCCCGACAGAGTCTGGAAGACGTGGAAGGGCCGGGTGAAGCTCGTGCGTCGCATCGTTGACGCCCTCGCTGAAGTACTGACTTTACCTACCACGGAGCCGGATTTCGATTTGCTCAGCGACTTCTTTTCGATCAAGCTGGTAGAGGGGGAACAACGTCAGCGAAAGCCCGGCGAGGAATCGGACAGCCCGGCCGGGATCGAGCCGATTGCAGCGAGCGCGAAATGGTTTCACATCGTCCCGAGAACTGGGGGCTTTACGGTAAGTCACAATGCCGCTGTTCCCGCACCGCCTGAGCCTTCGCTCAGAATAGCGGTTGCCTACGACCTGCCGCGTGGCGACCCCTTGCGGAACTGGAGTCCGTTTGACTTCACAATTGCGGATAGAAATGGAGGTTTACGCCCCCGGGGTCAGGGCGTGAAGGTTAGGTCTCCGCAAGGAAACGTAATGCTGCTGACGATCACCCAGGAGCGTTTCCAATTCACGCTGGATGGCTTCGATCGCCACCGAGACCTTTTTGTTCGCGTTGACGATACGTCGGGCTCAGAGGAGGCGGCCGAATGATCAAGAGAGTCAACTTCACCGGGCGTCGGAGAATACCGCGAGACCGGATTGACATCGAGGTTTTTGACGGCCAGCCGCGGACATTTGAGGCAAGGGTTGATCTGGAGGGGCTATCGTTGTCACCAGAGGCGGCAGTCTATCTGGAGGCGACTTGCGCCGGTTCCTCTGAAATTCGGAGATTCGATTTTGGCGAGGTAGGAGACATCCGTCCGGACCCAAACCGAGAACTGAGCGGGATCGAGGGTGAGAACGTCTTCTTCACGCTGAAGGTGGTCGATCGCACGGAACGCTATGGTCGCATTCTCGGAATCGCGGAGAACGTTAGGCCCGAGCGCGCCGGAAAACAGACCGCCGCGGGGCGCCGGGGCATTCTTCCAATTGAGCAAGTCGACCTGAAGCAAGAGCAGTGAAAAGATCACTGCAAAGGAGGAAGAGATGTTTGACCACC
>JBDRTC010000145.1:0-2428 GCA_043824335.1 Planctomycetota bacterium
ATGACGACCTGGACGCTGCCGCTCCCGAGTTGCAGTACAACGTGATCGCAAGCACTATAGATGTGCAGTCAGGAAACATCTGCTCCCTGACGGTTGGATCCCGCGCCGCTGTTGACATTACCGTGGGTGACAACGTCGCCGAGTTCTCCAGCACGAGTCTGCCCCAGTCCGACTCGCTGACGCTCCGTGTCAGCTGCACGAACAACGCCGGAACCACCTGCGAAGACCAGGTCACGGTTTCGGTCGAGCTCGGCGATTGCGTACTCGCCATCGCGCCGGCAAGCACCACATTCAACCTTCAGACCGTTGACGACGACCCGAACACAAATGGATTACAGAAGAACCTTACCGTGACCACTGACTGTCCAGACGGAAGTGATGTCACGCTGACAGTCAACGGCGCCGGCGTGCAGACAGCCCAGACCGCCAATTTCGAGACGAGCTTCCTGGTCACACTGCCCGAGGATGTGGACAACACACCGGTCGGCCCAAGCCCGGTCGAGGCGAGCCTAGCCAGCACGGACGACCGCTCCGGCCACGATATCGCGACCTACTCCGTCGACCTCCAGGCCCCGATTGTCGAGATAACAAGCCCCTGGGATGGCCAGCTGCTCGGCCCCGGATACGATCAGGATATTTCAACCAGCGACCTACTGGACCTGAACATCGCTGGCAAGGTTAGCGGCGGAGTATCTGGCACCACCATTAGCCTGTATATCGACTCGTCCCCCAACTCACACGCCACATACGTAATGACCGCAGAGGATGCGACAGAGGAT
Source organism: Planctomycetota bacterium (assembly GCA_043824335.1). Lineage (GTDB taxonomy): Bacteria > Planctomycetota > Planctomycetia > Pirellulales > Thermoguttaceae > JBDRTC01. The sequence goes on from JBDRTC010000145.1 coordinate 780, forward strand.
CCGTTCAACTTCACGTTCAGCCTGGTCCCGTTCGCCGAGGGAATGCACGACATCAAGGCCACTGCGGATGACCAGGCCGGCAACCTGGGCAGCGACGAGATCAGCTTCGCGGCCGCCCTGGCCCAGCCGGCGATCGCGTTCACCGACCCCGACCCGGCCGGCGATCCGGCGCTGCTGGGCTGCGGCGACGACACCAACACCAACACCGACGAGCTGCAGTACCTGGTCTGCGCCGACACCGAGAACGTGCCGGCCGGCGACAACGCCACGCTGTCCATCGACAACGGCCAGGCGATCCAGGGCACGGTCACGGCCCCCGGCGAGGTGGGTTTCCTCATCGCGCTGGACGACGGCGACCACACGCTGCAGGCCTGCGCGCAGGTCACGGGCTTCGACGAGACCTGCGGCCCGCTGCGCAACCTGAGCGTGGACTGGACCGCGCCGGTGATCGCGATCGAGTCGCACCTGGACGGCCAGCGTATCAACACGCCGACCTTCGACCTGGTGGGCAGCGTGACGGGCGCGCCCGACGGCGCCGACATCGCGCTGTCGATCGACGGCGGCGCCGCGGTCACGGTGCAGATCTCGGGCGGCGGCTTCGTGTTCCCGGGCGTGACCTTCGCCGACGAGACGACCTATCACCTCGATGTCTCGCTGGACCTGAACAACGGCTCGGACGCGGACGGCGCGGCGGCCAAGGGCTGCTCGGCCAGCGCATCGATCTCGCTGACGCTGGACACCACGCTGCCTACCGTGGACCTGACCCTGCACACGGCCACCGGCGACGAGCCGGCCGACGGCGCGGCGCTGGTCGAGGCCGACGACCTGGACGGCGACTGCGAGAACGGCTTCCAGGTTGACGTGCTGGTGCAGACCACCGGCGTGCCCGAGGGCACCGAGGTGCGGCTGTGGATCGGCACCGCGCAGTACTTCGCGAACACCGACGCCGGCCTGGCGACCTTCAGCAGCGTGCTGCTGGCCCAGGGCGCCAACGTGCTCACCGCCCGCACCACTGACCTGGCCGGCAACGAGGGCATGGGCAGCGCCAGCCTGACCACGGACTGCGGCTGCCCGATCTCGGTGATCACGCCGGGGCCGGACGCGCGGCTGAGCCTGGCCGACGACGTGGACGCGGTGACCGACGGCGTGCAGATCGACATCCTGGCCGACACCGACACCGCGGCCGGCGTGATTGCCACGCTGTACCTCAACGAGGGCAAGGGCGCTCCTTGCGAGCTGCCCGCGCAGAACCAGGTCACCGACGCCAATGGCGACGCGACCTTTGCCGCGGTCGGGATGTGCGCCGGGGACAACACGATCCGCATCACCACCAACGACGCGGGCAAGATCTGCACCATCGCAAACCACGACGTGAATGTGAAGATCGGCAAGCCGAGCATCGCCTTCGCCAATCTGACCGACGGCCAGTACCTCAACAAGGCCAGCGTGGACGCCTCGGGCGCGGCCGGCTTCCAGTATGACATCACCGTGACCACCATCGACGCCGAAGACGGCAGCATTGCCAAGCTGACCGTGGCCGGCGGCACGGCGATCGAGGCCACGGTGGCCGGGGATGCGGCGACTTTCCAGGACATGACTCTGTGCACGCAGGTGCCCTGCGCCTCGGCCTCGCCCTTGCTCGAGGCCAT
>JBDRTC010000146.1:0-8444 GCA_043824335.1 Planctomycetota bacterium
GGATAAGGTTTCAGTGCGTACAAGGACTCGTCTGACTCAATTTCATCCGTGCAAATCCGTGCTATCCGTGGTTCCAAGCCATCTGAAGTTGACTCATTCGTAGCGGAGACCTTGCGCTGTAGTACTAACGACCCGGCGCGAACAACGGGGCTTCGAGCATCTCGGGACGCACCTTGCGGAGGAAGAGGACCACGCTGCCGGTCACCAGGCCCTCGATCGCGGCAACCGCCACGTGAAACGCCAGCACGGCCCCGGCGAACAGCTCGAACTCCTTTCCCGTCACCCAAAGCGCCGAGGCGGTCAATCCCGCCGCCAAAAGGACCGCCAGCGATCCGGCCGCGAACGCAGCCCAGAAGGCCAGGGTGTCGCTCCACCATTGCACGGGCCGGTGGAACAAATAGTAGCAGGCCACCGCCGGCAGGGCCATCGTCAGCGTGTTGATCCCCAGGACGGTGAGCCCTCCGTGCCCGAAAAGGATCGCCTGCAAAAAGAGTGCGACGAGCAAAGCCGGGAACGCCGCCCAGCCCAGAAGCAGGCCGACCAGACCGTTGAGCACCAGGTGCACGCTTGTAGGGCCCAGCGGCACGTGGACGAGCGACGCCACGAAAAAGACCGAACTGAGCATCGCCACCTGGGGCACCCGCTCGTAGTCCATCTTGCGCAGGCCAAGGGCGGTTCCCGCGGCCGTGGCGGCCGCCGCGGCCGAGAGCACGACGATCCCTTCGATCGAGCCCGACAATGCGCCTTCCGGGATGTGCATCAGACACCTACTCCATGTCGACCGTCTTGACCCAGATGAGCCCGCCCAGCTCCACGTCGACCATCTCGCCGGCGGGGCCCTTCATCTTCTCGTCGCCATCGACTAACGCGGCGAATCCCCACCAACCCGCCTTGGGCATGGTGTACGAGAAGACGCCGGTGGAATCGGCCTTGATCACCTGGGTGATGAAAGCGTCGTTGGGAATCTTCACCCGGCCGGATTCGTTGTAATACTCCACTTCGATTTCGGCAAACGGGACCGGGCGGCCGTCATGCTTGACGATCCCCCGAAACGCGTTGCCGGTCCAGAGCCCGTAAGGCCGCGCCAGCGGCTCGATCTCCACGGGGAAGCCGACCATTCGGTCCCAGCCTTCCTCCATTCCCATGAAGTCGACCACGACCTTCGTGTAATGGACGATCATTTTCCCCTCGGCCGGCTCCCAGTAGGGGGCGGGCTCGAGATAGAAAACATGATCGCCCGGCCTGGCCAACCGCACCGAAGCGGTGTAGGCCGTCCTGCCGTCGACCTTCTTGGGCCTGAGCATCCCGGTCAAATCGTGCACCTCACCGGCGACGATCATCCCGAACCGTTGCGGGAGGCCCATCTCCATGGCCGGCCCGGCCTCCATCGGATGCGTGAACACGATCTCAACGTCGACCGTGCGGGAGTCTCCCGCCGAAACGACGTCGCGCGCCGGGATCAACAACTGGAAGTGGGCTTCAGCCCCGTGCGGCAGAAGCCAGGCGACCAGCACCACAAACACTCCGGCGCCCAACGCCCTTGTCATCTTTTTCGCTCCTCTCGCTCCCCCGGCGTGCACTTGAGCAACGTCACCGGGCGGCCCGTTGTCTGGAACGCAGCAGGCCCCTCGATAATACAATCAAGGCTATTTTATTACGGTGAGCGGACCGTGTCGAGGGGGAGGAAACGTGTTCAGTGGCCCATCTCGATCACAGGTTTGGCAAACGACGGCAGCCCCAAATTCCACTCCTGGATGCAAACAGATGACACCCTTGTGTGCCACACGGAACCCCCCGGCCTGACTGTTCAGGCATGCTGCTCGCGCCCCTCACCCGAGTCCACCCGTCAACGGCAACTTGCGAAAAGCCCCCGGTGGCGTATGAAACTTGTGAAGGCGGCAATCGCGCGAATAGAGCCCGCGGAACGGTCGACTGGAAAAAGCAGGTGCCCCACCCATGTCTCCAAACCCTGAACAGGAAGCCCCTGCCCTCCAGAGAATTGCGGAGGTTTCCGGGCCGCTCCTCTCGCAAACCCCGCGCGACGGACGCCGAGCGGTTCAGCGGCAGAACTTTCCGGCTCAGGAATTGGTGGCCCCCTACCTCGACGCCGTGATTCCTCGGATGTCGGAATTTCTTCGGGTGCCCTGCATCGATATTTCCACTCGGGGCATAGGATTCATCTGGCCCACCGAGCCTGACTTCAGCTACGTGGTCGTCGCGCTGGGCAAACCGCCGGACGTGATCTACTTGTCCGCGAGAATCGTCAACTGCCGACCCGACCCCAGCCAAGCCGGCGGGTTCCGCGTCGGATGCCAATTCCTGGGCCGCGTGGTGCCGTCGGCCTCGTGATCCGGCGATGCGGGACTAACTCGCCTTTTTCAACGGGCTGCTAGGTCCCCGCGCTGGCGATCACCAGCTCCCCCTTGTGGATTCCCTTCATCCCCCTGAGTTGAGACGCGATCTTCTGGAGCCGCGCCGCCTGCCCTCGCAACACGACGACCTCGAGACAGATGTCGTGGCTCAAATGCGTGTGGATCGCGGAAACGACCAGGTCGGTGTTCTGGTGCTGCACGTCCATCAGCCGGTCGCGGAGTTGGGGCCGGTGATGGTCGTAAACCAGGGTGAGCGTGCCCACCACCTCGCGCGATCCCGATTCCCACTGCTCTTCGGTGAGCTTTTCCCGGATCAACTGGCGGACCGCCTCGCTCCGGGTGGCAAACTGCTGCTCGCGACAGTAGCGATCAAAGCTCTCCAGCAGTTCGTCTTCCACGGAAACGGAAAACCGAACGATTTCAGACACGGGCGGCCTCCAATCAAGGACTCCATCCTACTCGCGTCGCTCTTGCGCCTCTCCGGTCATCGGAACGAACATCACCGCGATGTTCGGCCGGCGGCGGACCGTGCCCTCCGCGTCTTTCTCGATCACGATCAGTTGCTGGTAGTTGCGGCCGACCGGAATCACCAGCTTTCCGCCGGGGGCAAGTTGATCCACCAGCGGCTGGGGGACGTGCTCCGGGGCGGCGGCCACGATGATCACGTCGAAGGGGGCCTTTTCGGGCCAGCCCCGATAGCCGTCGCCGTGGCGAACCGTGACGTTCTTGTGGCCCAGCCCGGCCAGCCGCTTCCCGGCTTCATCGGCCAGCGGCTTGAGGATCTCGATACTGTACACCTCCTTCACGATCTCCGCCAGCACGGCCGCCTGATAACCCGAGCCGGTGCCGATGTCCAGCGCCCGGCTCTCTGCTTTCGGCTCGGCCAACTGGGTCATCAAGGCAACGATGTACGGTTGCGAGATCGTCTGGTTGTGCTCGATCGGCCGGGCGCGATCCTCATACGCCTGGTCCTCGTCCCCCTTCTTCATGAACCGCTGCCGGGGGATGCGGCCCATCACTTCCAGCACCTTGCGATCGGTGATGTCGCGGCCGCGGAGATCGTGCCGGACCATCCACTCTCGCGCCTCGACAAACCGCGGCTCCTCCTCCCGGTCATTCCCCGACGGCTCGGCCGCGGCCGCCTCTCCCGACACTTGTTCAGGCGGGGGCAAGTGGGCGGGCGACGTCTCGGATTGCCGAAGCGTACGTCCCCCGATGACGGCAAAGATCGCGATCCCCGCCACGATCAGACACACAACCATCAGCGTGGTCTGGACCGACCGACCTGAAGAGCCCATGGCAAGCCCCCCCGTGCCTACGAAGCCTAGCCTTCGGAATTGTAACACCTCACCGCCGGCGAAAGCAAGCAGAAGACGGGTTCCCGCAACGGGCGGATTCTCCACGCGCCCCCGCCGGTGGCTGTTCAGTCCCGCGTGAACCGACTAAACTGCACGCATCGCAGGGAGAAGCGAAGGGGATGACCTCCCCTTCCACAAGACCCCACTCCAAAGAATGCTCTGGTGTGAAAAAGGGAGGGTCGCGTGATGAGACCGCTTGGCGTACTCTTGGGGATCGTACTCTTTTGCCTGGGGTGCGAGCCCCGATCCGAAGCGCCCGCGCCGCCGGACCGGCTGCCCCAAGCCGCTTCCGCCCAAGACCTCCCGCCCGCCGATGCGGAAAAGCCGGCGGAAACCGCCACGGAAGCCCCGGTGGCGGAGGAGGTGCCGGAAACGGAGTCGAAAAGCGTCGCCGATTGGGTCGCACAGCTCGAGGGCGACCGTTCCCCGGAGGTCCGCACGGAGGCGATCGAGGCCCTGGCGAAGCTGCTTGCGGACGAAGACCCGCTGGTGCGGCTCGCGGCCGCCGACGCCCTGGGCGAGGTTGGTCCCGAAGCGGTCGCGGCCGTGCCCGTTCTGCTCCTGGCCATCGAGGATGAAGAGCCGTTCGTTCGCGCCTCCGCGGTCGACGCCCTGGGATCGATCGGCTCGGTGGCGGTCCCGGCACTGGTTGAGGCAATCGCCCAAGGGCACCTTTCCCTCCGCTTGCGGGCGTGCGCCGCGTTGGGCGGAATCGGACCGGAGGCCAAGAACGCCGTGCCTGCCCTGATCCAAGCGCTGGCCGATGGCGAAGGCAAGGTTCGGGCCGTCACCGCCCGCACCTTGGGCCAGATCGGCCCGGACGCCAAAGAGGCGGTTCCCGCTCTCGTCAAGGCACTTCAGGACGAGGACCGGAATGTCCGCGACCGCGCCGCCACAACCCTGGGCGAAATCGGCCCGAACGCCGCCGAAGCAATCCCCGCACTAAAAGTGGCCCTGGAGGATGAAGACGAAGCGGTTCGCCGGGAGGCCGCCCGGGCGATTAAACGCGTGCAACCGCTCACTCACCCACGTACGGGAGCAGGCCCATAAAGCGGGCCCTCTTGACGGCCAGGGTCACGGCATGCTGACTGACGGCCGTGCAGCCGTTCTTGCGACGCCCAATCATCTTGCCCTGGCGGTTGGTCAGCTTCTTCAGCAAATCGAGGTCCTTGTAGTCGATGTACATCGGCCGCGGCCGCTGTCCTTCGACAAAGACCGGGTCCTTTTTCTTGCCTCGGGCGGTCGCCTTGGCACGCTTTCGACTCACACGAGCGCGACCACGAGAACGGGGGGGTGGTGACATGGGCCGTCGCCTGCTTGTGCTTCCTCAGATTCTGCGCGGCCGCTTCCACGCTGGGGCCGCCTCACGGTGAAGTCCCTCAGTATATCGGCCCACCGGCAAAAGACAACAGGGGTCGGCACTGGATAGGGGGTGCATTTTGAGGCGAGTGCCGAAGACAAACATGGATTCCCCGCAAAAGTGGGGTTGCACTTTTGGGGCGGAAAAGCCCCCTCGGCCCCCCGTCAATTGGCGCGACCTTTCTCTTACCTCTTGTGGAGGCGTGACACATGACCGTTGATGAGTTGCTTTTGCACCAACGCGAAGCGATCAGCTTCTGTGACCGTGTTCGTCGGAAGCCCGGCGGCCACTATTTGCCGGGCGACGTCATAGACAATCCGCCGCCGGGAGGCGAGAATAGCAGCTTCGGGTCTGAGAAGCTTGCACGATGAAACCTTGAAGGAGTCTTTCGTGACCGCACCTTGGATTACGTACCGCCCCGAACTGAAGGTCCTGGATTGCACGATTCGCGACGGCGGCCTGATCAACGACCACCAGTTCGAGGATGCGTTCGTCAAGGCCGTCTACGACGCCTGCGTCGAATCCAGGATCGACTACATGGAGGTCGGCTACAAGAACTCCAAGAAGCTCTTTCCCCCGGGCAAGTTCGGCCCCTGGCGACACTGCGATGAGGACGACATCCGCCGCATCGTGGGCGAGAACGACACGCCCCTGAAGCTCTCGGCCATGGCCGACGCGGGGAAGTCCGACTGGCAGACCGACATCCTGCCCAAGGCCGAAAGCGTGCTCGACATGATCCGCGTGGCCTTCTACGCGAACCAGGCGACCGAAGCCGTGGAAATGATCCAGGACGCCGCGGACAAGGGATACGAGGTCATGGCCAACCTGATGGCCGTCTCCAAGAATACGGAAACGGAAATCGACCAGGTCCTCGAGCTGGTCGCAGAAAGCCCGGTCGACGTGCTGGTCGTGGTCGACAGCTTCGGGGCCCTGTACAGCGAGCAGATCGAGCTGTTGGTCAAGAAGTACATGCAGTTTGGCCAGAAGACGGGCAAGGAGGTGGGAATTCACGCCCACAACAACCAGCAGTTGGCCTTCGCCAATACGATCGAAGCGATCATCCACGGCGCGAACCGGGCCGACGCCTCCATGGCCGGCCTGGGCCGCGGGGCGGGTAACTGCCCCATGGAGCTTCTGATCGGCTTTCTCCGCAATCCCAAGTTCAAGATCCGGCCCATCCTGGGCGTGTTGGAGAATCATCTCCTGCCGATGGCGCAAACCCTGGATTGGGGCCCGCACGTCGAGTACAACATCACCGGCCAGCTCAACCAGCACCCCCGCGACGCCATCAAAGCCCGGGCCGGCGACCAGCGCGGAAAGTACGTCGACTTCTACGACCAGCAGAGCGACGTGTGACCGGCAACTCCAAAATCTTCGGGAAGCGTGGCCGAGGTCGACGGGCACCGACGCGAAGCGTTGGTCGGTGAGCCCCCAGTTCGCCCTTTGGTACAATAAGAGGGTGGCTCTTGATTCTGTCGCGGCAAGCTGAGTCCAAACCGACGGTTTCGTCCGCACGGCGGGGCCTCGGGCGTCGAGCGTGGCGGCGTTGCCGCCGCGTCGCCTCGCTGTTCGGCCTCGGAGTACTCATCGCCGTCGTGCTCTACGCGGGTGTGTCGATGATCTACGAGGAATCGCTGATCTTCTTCCCGATGCGGTATCCGGAAGGGGACTGGAACCCCGGGTGGCTCTCCTTCGAGGACGCCTGGTTCCAATCGCCCGACGGCCTGAAATTGCACGGCTGGTTCGCCGAGTGCAGGGAGCCGCGGGCCGTGGTCCTCTTCTGCCACGGCAACGCCGGCAACGTGACCCACCGGGCCGAAACGCTCCACGCCCTTCACGACTTGGCGGGCGCGTCGGTCTTGATCTTCGATTACCGCGGCTACGGGCGGAGCGAAGGCCGGCCCGACGAGCCGGGCATCCTGGCCGACGCCCGAGCGGCCCGGGCGTGGCTCGCCCAGCGGGCAGGCGTGGCCGAGCGGGAGATCGTGCTCATGGGACGTTCCGTGGGCGGGGCCGTCGCGGTCGACCTGGCCGCCAGCGACGGCGCCCGGGCACTGGTCCTCGAAAGCACGTTCACTTCCATGCCCGACGTGGCGGCCCACCACTATCCCTGGCTGCCGGTCCGCTGGCTTTTGCGGACCCGGTTCGACTCGTCGGCCAAGATCGCCAACTACCGCGGCCCCCTCCTCGAAAGCCACGGCGACGCCGACACCATCATCCCCTACCGCTTGGGCCGCCGCCTCTTCGACGCCGCCAACCAGCCCAAGCAATTCATCACCATCCCCTCCGGCGATCACAACGATCCGCAAGACGGGGAATACTACCAAGCCCTGATTGCCTTCCTCGACGGCATCGAGTAGACACGGCAAGCCGGCCGCGGTTGATTCGCCGTGTTCCCCGCACTGCTGGCGCATCAACTCCAAGTACGCCGTGCAATCCTCCTCGCAAAAGAAGGTGGGCTGCCGGCGATTCCGTCGCTGGGTAACGTGGTGCGGCATCCCGGGAACAACGACGCGTGCCAGCCGGGACGAGGAAAAGGGGACATCACTGATTTATGGTTATTTTCGTCAGAATATCAGTGATGTCCCCTTTTCCGTTCGCCGGAGGGGTTCGTGGCTGCTTCGGGACGCAATACGATGGGAAGAAAAGGTGGCAGCCACCAAATCTGGGAATTCCGGGGACAGTATACACAACTATCATGCAGAGGCCTTTCGGGCCGGGTTTCTGCCGTCTCAGGATGCGACCAAGCGGTCGTTTTCACATCGCGGGTGGCAGACGATTTTGCGGAGTCGCCGGTGTGCTTGGATCACGCTGGTTCGCAGAATCGTCGGTGCCGCCCGCGGGCATCCGACTTTGTACAGCCTGGATAAACCAGTGTCAAACCCCCCGGGAGAGCGTGGCCAATTCTTGGGCTGGAATTTGGGCCAGCGCATGGCGTAGGATCGCAGTGGGAATAGCCGTCACCCATCCCAAGCGAGTTTTGAGACAGAGCCTAACGCGATTGAGGCGAATGTTGCGATGACGAAGAATCCAAAAATGATGAACGTCGGGAGACCTGCGCCGAGCCGGGAGGAACACGAAGCGTCCGAGGGGGCGTGACGACGCGAAGCGTCGCCACGAGGTCTCTTCGCACGGAGGGGGCCCCCGACACGGAAAAAGCGGAGCGCGTTACCCAAAAAGCGGCGGCCCGGTTCGACCGGCTCGCCTTGTTCAGACCCCTGGGTTGATCCGCTTCGTGGAACCGGACGGGCTACGAGGCGGCAACCTGCTCGGGGGCGGGCGTGGGGGAGGGCTGCGGCGAGTCCGCGTCGTCTGTGGAGGGCTCTTCGGGCGGCGATTCGGGCACCGATTCCG